>JAZOAV010000249.1:0-15272 GCA_045595645.1 Faecousia sp. | reverse complement strand
ATTACATACAGAGCAATGGGAACCTTCGGTCTTACCTGCGGTTGTACAGGTGGCGGCTACGGCCTCATCCACTACTTCGGTGTGACCTGTTGCGGAGATTGCTTCTGTGTAGCTATGGTTGCACTTGGAGCAAGTGAAGGTCTTGACTCCTGCCTTGGTACAGGTTGCCGCAGTGGTCACCTTGGAAGTGTAAGAGTGACCCGTTGCGGGAACAGTGGCCTGTGCCTTAATCACTGCATTACAAACTGAGCAATGACTACCTTCGGTCTTGCCCACGATAGTACAGGTTGCGTCAACCGCCTTGTCCGTCACAGGTGTATGTCCCTTCGCAGCAGTCGTAACCGTAAAGGTAAAGGTTCCATAAGTAGTAGTTTTCCACTTATAGCTGTCCGTGCCCGTAGCAGTACAAGTCGGTGCCTTAGTAGTTGTCTTGGTGTAATCTGTAGTATTCAGCTTGGGCAAAGTCACCGTCGTCGTCCCAGAACACTTGGAACAGGTTCCTGTCAGCGCGCCTGTTGCACTTGTTGTGGGATTCTTAGTGGCCTTATACATGTAGCTATGTCCAGTTTCACAAACATGAGACCAATGGGCATACAATATAATATTTGCTTTTCCCTCAACGATGGAGGTTGATGTAATTTCAACGCCCCCATCAGATGATGTAAACCAACCATCGAAAATATAATTCGCTCTTTCCGCACTAGGAAGTGTGCCATATTCGTCACCGAATACAATTTGCTTGCTTGTTTTAGATACCGTACCCCCATTCGGATTAAATGTTGCTGTATTTACGGCATTTTCTATTTCCATAACAAAACCTAAGAATTTTAGTTCCGCTCCTGGATTATAATAGTTAGGAATACCAATCCAGCCACCATTAACTCGATATTTCATAAGATAGTTTCCAAAGCCAGTTGCCCCTGTTTGGAACACACCATTTTCGTCTGACCAATTTGAGTAAGAATCCGAAAGAGGAATGTCCGAATTGTCAACCCACTGCCATGTTCCTTCCTGCAAGCATCCACCGATATACACCCAAGGCGAATTGCCTTCTTTTATGAGATTTGTAATAGCAACATCCTCTTCTACCGATGAAATTGTTGCAAGATGCTCCCCCTTATATTCGCAAAACGCCTTTGCAGAATGCCAAGTTATCCGTCCATCATACAAAAGATATTTAGATGTTCCGTAAGTTGTAGAAGCAGTTGGCTCCCACGCAGATGTGTCGATTTCTAAGATAAACCCATTCGTATCTGTACGCTTGTTAGCCATATCGTTCCATCGATTGCCATAGCTTTTCCTTATCTCTGCAAAGTGTTCCTTTTGTGCATTAGATCCACTGCTGTTCGGCTCGCCCTCGTCCCAATTTGTATAATCAAACACTTCTCCGGTTGTCCAATAGAAAGCGTTGTCGTTCGCATTCCAACCGCCATCAACATCATCGTTTCTTGCGCCAATCCAATAAGCGTCCTTTGCACCATTGGCAATCAACTTGCAAATAAACTCATTTTCTTCTTGGGAGGTAATCGATACTAAATGCCCGCCTTCATTTTGGCACATCTGTTCGGCAAAAGTCCAGGATAGATCATAATCATATACCGCGTAAACATGCCCATTATGCACATCGACCTTCGACGGTACATAATCGGTATTATATACTTCAAAAGACACCCAATTTGATTGTTCACTGTAGCCTGCCGCGTTAGCTGCATGTACAAAAAAACAATATCTCCCGTTAGGTAAATTGCTTGCATGAAACGAAACTGAGTTGCTACTAACTACATCAGATACAAGATAATTCTCATATGCGTACGCATATGGATACTCTGCCATATAGTACAAATAACTTGTTGCACCCGAAACCGCGTTCCACGAAACCGTGATCATACCGCCAGTCTTTACCCAGTCTTTATTCACAGAAATTGTAGGTGCATTAGGCTTTTCTAAATTGCTAGCATCGGAAGCTGTCAACTGAACCGTAGTATATGTAGTACCAGTTCCCCAGTAATTCCAAACACCATGGTACACATCTTTGTTATGGGAATTGATAATAGGTGTTCCCGCTGAATTTTTGCCAACGCAAATGGTCGTATGCGCATCATTGTAAAACACGGGACTGCCTTTAAATACAGTCGAATTGCTGGCCGTAACTTTCGTTCCCCTATTGTTACCCATCCATGTTCTAAGATATATTGTGCTTGTCCAAGTTCCGCTTCTATTGGTACTTGTTTTATAATACCAACCATTCGTTCCGTAAGGAGTACATACAACTTGAGGCATTCCACCCGCATAAATGCTCTGAGATGTATAATTTGCGCAGTCTCCTCCGACAGAGTTAAAATTGGCATACGCAGAGTTATAGTAGCCCTCATATACAGCGCCTCCCGTTGCGCCATTATATACATACTGATCTGCATAGGCGGCAGCGGCATCAGGATTATATGAAGCATACATTTCTCTGGTTTTCGGAGAATTTTCATCGGTGGAAGCCATTTCTTTTTGCAGTTCTTCCCAAGCTGCATTGGCTAACTCCACCGGCTCATAATTCATTGCGATCAATTCATCTTCCGTTGACTGATTCATCGTACAAATCCCAAGGATATCGGATTCGTCATACTCGTCAGTCAGAATACTGTAGGTCTCGTCGACAGCTTTCAGCGTGACCTTATGATATGTACCATAGCCGGAAACATCCGTTGCCGCTATATCGTCGCTCAAATCATCATAATCAAAGAAAGTCCATTCGTAGAGGAATACAGTAATTGTGCCATCCTCATTGTAGATGATATTCTCATCTTCGTAACGAACCGTAGTTTCCGCATCGAGAATATTGATACCCACACGCTCCTCAAAATCCTCAATAGCAGCCGCACGCTGTTGTGTCTCGTTTTGTACCACAGAGCTACATTCTTTCATGGTTGAAATAGCACCTCTAACTGCGGCACTTTCCTTATAGCTGTTTTCCCGAACAGAAAAATAGCCGGACAGAAGTTCAGAGAGCTCATCCTCATCATTTCCTCCGATCAGGCGAGTCTCCCCCTTATCTCCAAACCATTGCTGAGTCATTATGTGACAATTCTGCGCTGAAATCGTTTGCACCGATTCCGATTCTTCGGCGTGTACCGTTGGCAATAAAGCCGAAAACAAAATGCACATCGATAGTAGTACGCTGAGTAGTTTGCGGGTCATCATAACATCCTCCTTAAAAATAAATAAAAAAGTGCGCCAACCGAAGCTGACGCACTGAAAAACGCAGCCCCGATTGTCGCCAAACTAACTCAATGTGAAATGGGCATAGCCATACCTAATTGATAGAATTTGCATTTTTCTCAAATTCATAATAAGTATGGCAAAGCAAGCGTTATATCATACACAGATAAAACGCCCATTTTCACATTTATTAAGTTAGTTTAGCGTACATATATTACCATATTTCAGTATGATTGTCAACTTTTTTGCCCATAGCACTGCAATACAGTCACAATTTGACATTGGATAAAAACCGAAAAAGAGGCAGACGGCGTGCACCATCGTACAACACCGTAGCGTGCAGTTCCCTGAGCGAAGTGAAGAAATGCCCTTGGGGTGCATCCTTGACGCACATGTATGCACAAGCGACATTGTGTGGTCGTGAAAGTTGGTGCGTACATCCGAGACAGCACAAATTTGGCTGCTCCTGCAACGAACCTCCAGCGGAGCAGGGATCCCCACACAATTTATTGTACATTTTTCAACACTGAAAACACACGATAAAAAGGCCGTGCTTTCTTTCGAGGGAAAGCACGGTCTTTTCCGAAAAAGTATTACTATATTTTGTATTTCGACATAATTCGCAGACAAGATATGGTATTCTAAGAGAGCGATGAATGAATCGCCGAGAGCAAGCAGCGAGATACTTTGTTCCAGATCAAAGTTTGGAAAAGGCAGGAATACTTTGCGTATTTCAAGTTTTCAAACCGCAGAGATGGGACAAAAACGCCGCTGAATGCCGATGGCTATTGATTCAGAGCTTCCTCCCTAATGGCGTGAGGGGCGCAGGCTTACCACAACGACGGTGCGGTCATCCTCCATATCCGTTTCTGCCAGCAGGGTTGCCGCCAGCTCCTGCGGCGGAACGCCTCGGCAGGTAGACAGAACCTCCTCCGTATCCTTGCAAAAAGCACCGTCACTGAGCAGCACCAGCAGCTCTCCCCTACTCATGGGCAGACGATATTCCTCCGGTCGGTGTGTTCCTCCCACACCCAGCCCGGGCGGTGGGGCAGCCGTTCCCATTTTCTCCTGACGGCTGCCTCCCTGCCAGTAGGACGGGGCTGAGCCCCACTTACACAGCAGAGCCTCTCCGCTGCAAAGGTCGAGCTGTAACAGGTCAACGGTGGAAAACACCCCACTATCCTGCAAGAGCAAGCTTCCATTCAGCAGCCGCAAGGCAGCGGAGGGCTCCAAGCCTCCTTGCAGGAAGCTCTTTAACATGGAGATGCACTCCTTACTGAGCTTCTCCGCCGACTCTCCACTCCCCATGCCGTCGCAGAGAAGGATGTAGCAGCGTCCCCTCGGGCCGACAAAGCAGGCAGTTTTGTCGCCGTTGCGGTGGTTGCCGTCCTTCCCTGCGGTACATATGCTCACCCTTGGCTGAAATCGAAGGGGCAGGGCTTCATTCTCCTCCCGCAGACTGCGCAGATAGCGAGCCATGCAGGAAAATTCCTCCGCCAGCACCCTTCGGCTTTCCTCCAGCCGATGGTGACAGCGGCGGCGAAACAGCATGGCTTCCAGTGCCGTATTGACGGTTCGGATAAATTCCTCCGAGCGACAGCAACGACGATGAAATTCAGGAGGAAAATCCTCCCTATGTACCAAGCCTCTTGCCATCATACCCTCCGCAGCCTGAGACAGAGCAAAGAGCGTTTCCTCTCCGTAATTGCGCCAACAGCTACGGAAACGAGGACAGTCCCGACAGACCCGATCTGTGGCAGTATCCAGCACATGAGAAGCCTCGGGCATGGGCTCCCGTGGAGTGGGGAGGCGTGCGCCGAGTCGGTCTAATATGCGGGCCGCCGCCTCCAGACGACGGTCTGCGGCAGCCGTCTTGTCCGGCACTGGCGGGTGAAGCCGCCGCAGCAGACAGCCGAACAGAAATCCCACAGCTATACTCAAAAGCTGCAAAGGATTTTGCCCGAAAAACAGCAGTACCGCACCGGTGATCAGAATCTGTACACCATCGCGAAGGAGAGAATTTGTACAACGCCGACACAGCAGACGGGGCAGTGTCAGAGCAATGGTGGCACAGGGCCCTTGGAAACCGCTCAAATCCAAGGCGATGCCTGTTGCACCACGCATCTGTAGGCTGTCACGACTGATGCTCAGCGCTACGGCCAAGGCCAAGCCCGGGCTAAGGATCCACTCAGGTGTATGGAGACCACCCACTAAGCAGGCACACAGCAGGATTCTACCCTCGCTTTGCCCCTCCAAGCCCTTGCGGAAGGCATGGGTACACAGCCCCGCCAGCAGCCATTTGCTGCACCACAGGGACAGGCTCACTTCCACCGCTCCCCACAGGCGCACCGCACCCAAAATGCCGCAGACCAAGCTGCTCATCAGAGGCAAAAACCAACGACTTGCCGGCAGACTCGTCCCTTGAAAGAGGGGCACTGTCGCCAGAAGCAGCAAGCACAAGGCGGAAAACTCCACCGCCTCAGCTCCCTCGCAGCGCAGACAGTAGCCCAGCATGGCGCCAAAGGCAGCCGCCACCGAGGGCAATCCCGGCGGGCGTGCCGCAATCAGACATGCCGCCAAGGGCAGAGCATGACCCATAAGCCTGCTCCCTGTCAGGCAAAAGCTCAACAGTAACATTTGTCCGCAGCTTTTCAAAAGCTGACGGTTATCGCCTTGCAGGACAGTACGCTGCAGGGTCTCCGCATCCTTCATCTTCTCGCCTCCGACTTGGTCTGCTCAGATTGTAGCATTTCGACAGGCTCGAAATCCGTCGGGAAATGGGGAAGGAAATCGTTGCGCGCAGAAATTTCTCTTTTGCCGTCTTTCGTGTTCTATCATGCTAAAATTATTGCACTTTTTGATTGACAAGACTCGGATAAGATGCTAAGATATAGCAAAGAGGTGAATCAAATGGGCAAAGAACTGGAATTTAAGTTGCAGGTAGATCGTCAGGATACTCTGATGCAAATTTTACACGATCCGGACATTCTCTCCCGCGTGGATGGCGAATGGCGGGAAATTCCCATGAAAACCACCTATTTTGACAATCCCGTCGGACAATTTTCCCGCTATAATTGGACCTTCCGTCACCGCATGGAGGGTGCGAAAAGCGTAGTCTGTCTAAAAACACCCCACCCCGACAAGCACACTCGCAACGAGTGGGAAACAGAGGGAGAACTGGGCGACACGGCAGTTGCCGCACTGATTGAAAAAGGTGCACCCGTGGAGCTGCTGGCCTTCTACGGCGACGGCACTTTAATTCCCCGCTGCGGCGCGGAATTTGTGCGCCGCTGTGTGATGCTCCGCTTTGCCGACGGCAGTCGGGCTGAGCTGGCAGGAGATATAGGTCTGCTGCGAGGTATGACGCAGGAGCAAGCTCTGTGCGAATTAGAGCTGGAGCTGTATGAGGGCGAGGCGACGGAAGCTATCGCACTGGTACGGCTGCTGTGCCAACGCTACGGTCTGCAGGAGCAGCCCAAAAGTAAGTATGCACGCGCAAAAGCGCTGCAATAGATGAAAAGGAGAAAAACAACAATGAGTAATGGAAACAAAATTTTCATGGTTGCCTTCGTGCTGGTGCTTTTCGGTGCCATCATGACCGGCTTTGGCTTTACGCCTCCCGCAGAGCTGAAAACCGGAGCGGATATCGATTTGAACAATCTGGATAGCGATTATGCCTACTATCTGAAAGACATGGAGCTGTTTGACGAGTACGCTACCCTGCGGGGCGGCGATGGCGATACCGGCTCTTATTACATTGGTCTGATCGAAACCGCCAACGAAGACTATTACCTGTTCTCTGTCTATGTAGACAACGACAAGGAGTGGAAGGAAGAAGCCAGAGACCACAACTTCACCAATATCAATATGTCCGTTCCTGCTTGCTATAGTTGCAAGAAGATCACCTCTATGGACGAAGACCTGCAACGCTATTACAGGGATTATACCGATGAACTGATTGCCAATTCTACCGGTTTGAATGTGGTGAACACAGGTCTGCATGTGCGCTTTGTCTGCAACGAGGAGGCAGAGTATGAAGATGCCGCCTCCAACCTCACCGTAGCCTATGTGGGTATTGTGTTTGTAGTGCTGGGCATTATCCTGTTCCCCGTTTCCAAGAAGGTTAAAAAGAAGGAAGCTGAAGCTGCCGCAAGAGCTGCTGAAGCCGCTGCTGCCGCTGCTGCCTACTACAATCCCGAGAGTGCAACTCCCATGTATTACGACCCCAGCCAGGATAGCACCACCAATAATAACGGCCCCGAATTCTAAAAAGCCACGGCGAGCATCCATAGGGTGCTCGCCGTTCCTCTCTTTGTTATCTTTATTATTTATTCTTCCTTCTCTATTCTCTATTCTTTTTTGCAGGCAAAACCAACATTGTACCATGTCGGTTGCGCGTACCGTCTGCCGCTTCGCCCTGTCCCCCTTTTAAGGGGGAATCAAAGGGGGTTGCCGTGCAGGCACTATCCGTGCAGGCACTATCTAAGAAGATGTGAATTGACACTTCGCGTCATGAATTGATGCCGATGCATCATGATTTCTCGCTTTGCTCCATGAATTGAATTGCAGACTTATGCGCCGCAGCGCAATTCATGGCGAAGCCAATTCATGATTGCGTGCAATCAATTCATGCTGCCGTAAGGCTGCAATTCATTTTCCCAACCCCCCCGTCCCCCCTTCAAAGGGGGGCTTAGTGCCTACCATGTGCGATGGTACATACACAACATCGACCCCTACGGCATCAAGGGATGTGCAATAAAAACCAAGTATCCACCATAAATAGCATAAAAAAATAACAGTCGGATCGAAAAAAACTCGAATCCGGCTGATTTTTTTGAAATTATCCATTGACGAACGAAGAAATCTATGGTAAAATAACTACCTATACTGCGGAAGTGTCGCATTTCTCCATCCTCCACCCATTAAAGCCATTATACCACAGGTTTTCCCGTTGTGCAAGAGGGCTTAGGAACAAAGTGTCAACGCTTCCGTGTGTTTCAAAACTGTGCAACACACACCATATCAATCTCTGTGAAAGGCTGTGATGACCGAATATGGAAACGAAAGACGTGAAATTCGGAAAAACCCTGCGTAAGAGTTATGCCAAGTATCAGGAAATCCTCCAGATGCCGAACCTGCTGAAAATCCAGCGGGATTCCTACAACTGGTTCCTGAACGAGGGTCTGCGTGAGGTGTTCCGTGATGTCGCGGCAATCTCCGACTACACCGGCAACTTAGAGCTGTCCTTCCTGGACTACTCCATGGACGAGAAGCCCAAGTACACCGTGCAGGAGTGTAAGGAGCGGGATGCTACTTACGCCAAACCCATCAAGGTTCGGGTTCGCCTGCTCAACAAGCAGACCGGCGAAATCAAGGATCAGGAAATTTTCATGGGCGACTTCCCCCTGATGACCAACGGCGGCACCTTTGTGATCAACGGTGCAGAGCGTGTCATCGTCTCTCAGATCGTCCGTAGCCCCGGCATGTACTACGGCGACACCGTAGACAAGGCCGATCAGCATACCTATACCGCCACTGTTATCCCCTACCGTGGCGCATGGTTGGAATACGAAACCGACCTGCAGAACTGCTTCTTCGTCCGTATCGACAAGAACCGCAAGCTGCCTATCACCTGTCTGATCCGTGCCATGGGCGTGGAGACCGATGCGCAGATTCTTGAGCTCTTTGGCGAGGATGACCGCATCCGTGCCACCATAGAAAAGGATCCCTGCAAGAGCCGTGAGGACAGCCTGCTGGAAATCTACCGTCGTCTGCGCCCCGGCGAACCTCCCACAGTGGACAACGCCGCCGCTTATTTGGACTCTCTGTTCTTCGACGCCCGCCGCTATGATGTTTCCAAGGTAGGTCGCTATAAATTCAACAAGAAGATGGACATTTGGAGCCGTCTGAGCGGACAAGAGCTGGCAGAGCCCGTTGTTGACCCCCGCACCGGCGAAGTGCTTGCCATGCCCGGCGAGGTGCTCAACCGTGCCAAGGCCAAGGAGCTGTCTGCCCGCGGTGTCTGCGAAGCCGTCATCACCATCAACGGCAAAACCCACAAGGTATTCTCCAACTTCATGGTTGACATGAAGAATTTCGTCGATTTCGACCCCGCCGAATACGGCATCACCGAAAAGGTCTGCCGCAAGGCCCTGTTTGAAATGCTGGACACCGTCCCCGCCGATGGCTGGGAGGATGCCATTGCCGAGCGTCGGGACGATCTGCTGCCCAAGCACATCACCCGTGACGATATTTTGGCCTCCATCAACTACCTCAACTGCGTGGTCTGCGGTGCCGGTACCACTGACGATATCGACCATTTGGCCAACCGTCGTCTGCGCTGCGTAGGCGAGCTGCTGCAGAACCAGTTCCGTGTTGGCTTCACCCGTTTGGAAAGAGTCATCCGCGAGAGAATGACCGTGCAGGATTTGGATTCCGTCACGCCCCAGAGCCTGATCAACATCCGTCCTGTTACCGCCGTCATTAAGGAATTCTTCGGTTCTTCTCCCCTGTCTCAGTTCATGGACCAGAACAACCCTCTGGCCGAGCTGACCCACAAGCGTCGTCTTTCCGCTCTGGGCCCCGGCGGTCTGAGCAGAGAGCGCGCCTCCTTCGATGTGCGTGATATTCACTACAGTCACTACGGCCGTATGTGCCCCATCGAGACCCCCGAAGGTCCCAACATCGGTCTGATCAACTATCTGTCCAGCTACGCAAAGATCAACGAGTACGGCTTCGTCGAAGCTCCCTACCGCAAGATCGAAAAGGTCCGCGACGAGAACGGTAAATACATCGGCTCCCGCGTTTTGGACGAAATCGAATATATGCCCGCCGATGTGGAGGATGATTACTATGTTGCACAGGCCAAGGAGCCTCTTGATGAGAACGGCTTCCTGATCAACACCCGTATCACCTGCCGACACCGCAACGAGATCATCGCCGTAGATCGGGAAACCATCGACTACTTGGATGTCTCCCCCAAGATGATGACCTCTATCGCTACCGCTTTCATCCCCTTCCTGCAAAACGACGACGCCAACCGTGCTCTGATGGGTGCGAACATGCAGCGTCAGGCCGTTCCCCTCATGGTCACGGAATCCCCCATCGTTGCCACCGGCATCGAGCAGAAGTGCGCCGTAGACTCCGAGGTCTGCCTGAAGGCCGAGGGCGAAGGCACGGTCACCCGTGTTTCTGCCAATATTATTACCATTCGCTACGACAACGGCGAAATCAAGGACTATGCTCTGACCAAGTTCGCCCGTTCCAACCAAGGCACCTGTGTCAACCAGCGCCCCATCGTCGAGGTGGGCGAGCGTGTGACCTATGAGCAGGTCATTGCCGACGGTCCCGCCTGTTCTCAGGGCGAAATCGCACTGGGCAAGAATGTGCTCATCGGCTTCGTCACATGGGAAGGCTACAACTACGAGGACGCCATCCTGCTCAACGAGCGTTTGGTTCGTGAAGATGTATTTACCTCCATCCACATTGAGGAGTATGAGACCGAAGCCCGCGACACCAAGCTGGGTCCGGAAGAAATCACCCGCGACATCCCCAATGTAGGCGAGGATGCTTTGAAGGACCTGGACGAGGACGGCGTGATCCGCATCGGTGCCGAGGTCAAATCCGGTGACTATTTGGTCGGTAAGGTTACCCCCAAGGGCGAAACCGAGCTGACCGCCGAGGAACGCCTGCTGCGCGCCATCTTCGGTGAAAAGGCAAGAGAAGTCCGTGACACCTCCTTGAAGGTTCCCCACGGCGAGGCCGGTATCATTGTGGATATCAAGGTCTTTACCCGCAAGAACGGCGACGAGCTGGCCCCCGGTGTCAACAAGGTCGTCCGTGTCTATATCGCACAGAAGCGTAAGATCTCTGTGGGCGATAAGATGGCAGGCCGCCACGGCAACAAGGGCGTTGTGTCCCGTGTTCTGCCCGAGGAAGATATGCCCTTCCTGCCTGACGGCACGCCGCTGGATATCGTTCTGAATCCTCTGGGCGTTCCCTCCCGTATGAACATCGGTCAGGTTTTGGAAGTCCACTTGGGCTATGCAGCCAAGGCTTTGGGCTGGAAGGTTGCCACTCCCATCTTTGACGGTGCCAACGAGAAGGACATCCGTGACACCCTCAAGCTGGCAGGTCTGCGGGAAGACGGCAAGACCATCCTCTATGACGGTCGTACCGGCGAGCCCTTTGACAATTTGGTCACTGTCGGCTACCCCTACTTCCTCAAGCTGCACCATCTGGTTGATGATAAGATCCATGCCCGTTCCACCGGCCCCTACTCTCTGGTTACCCAGCAGCCCTTGGGCGGCAAGGCCCAGTTCGGCGGCCAGCGTTTCGGTGAAATGGAAGTTTGGGCGCTGGAAGCTTACGGCGCCGCCTACACCCTGCAGGAAATCCTCACAGTCAAGTCCGATGATGTGACAGGCCGTGTCAAGACCTACGAGGCCATTGTCAAGGGTCACAATGTTCCCAAGCCCGGCGTTCCCGAATCCTTCAAGGTTCTGGTCAAGGAACTGCAATCCCTGTGTCTGGATGTCCGTGTACTGGATGCCCAGGGCGAGGAAATCGAGCTGCGGGAAGAGGACGAGGATGATGTGGTCTACACCGCCGGAAACGAGACCCTCGTGACCGATGAAAACGAAGTCCTGTCCTCCGGCTATGCCATTGATCCCGACAGCGAGAATTTGGATACCCTGTCTCAGATTGTCGGCCTGACTGACGATGCAGACGAAGACGAAACCGAAGAGGACGATTTCAACTTCGACGACTTCGGCGACGAGTACGAAGACTAAAGGAGGAGGAATACCATGAGTAACAAGATTTTCAGTGCCATTAAAATCGGTATTGCCTCGCCGGAAATGATTAGAGATTGGTCCTTCGGAGAGGTGAAAAAGCCGGAGACCATTAACTACCGCACCCTGAAGCCCGAGCGGGACGGTCTGTTCTGCGAAAAAATCTTTGGACCGACCAAGGACTGGGAATGCCACTGCGGTAAATATAAGAAGATTCGCTTCAAGGGCAAGATCTGCGACCGCTGCGGTGTTGAGGTCACCCGCGCCAAGGTGCGCCGTGAGCGTATGGGTCACATTGAGCTGGCCGCCCCTTGCAGCCATATTTGGTATTTCAAAGGCATTCCCTCCCGTATGGGTCTGCTGCTGGATATCAGCCCCCGTATTCTGGAAAAGGTTCTGTATTTCGCCAGCTATATTGTCACCGATCCCGGTGATGCACCTCTGAGCAGAGGTCAGATCCTCAGCGAAAAAGAATATCGGGACATGCGTGAAAAGTATGAGGACGATTTCGATGCCGGCATGGGTGCCGAATCTGTGAAGAAGCTTCTGTCCGATATCAATTTGGAAGAGCTGTCCGAGCAGCTTCGCAGTGAGTTGAAAAATGCCAATGGGCAGAAAAAGCTCCGCATCATCATGCGTCTGGAGGTCGTAGAAGCCTTCCGGATGTCCGGCAACAAGCCCGAGTGGATGATCATGGATGTGCTTCCTGTCATTCCTCCCGAAATTCGTCCCATGGTACAGTTGGACGGTGGCCGCTTCGCTACCTCCGACCTGAACGACCTGTACCGCCGCGTCATTAACCGTAACAACCGCTTAAAGCGTCTGATTCAGCTCTCTGCTCCCGATATCATCATCCGCAACGAAAAGCGTATGCTGCAAGAGGCTGTGGACGCCCTCATCGACAACGGCCGCCGTGGTCGTGCCGTGACCGGTGCCAATAACCGCGCCCTCAAGTCCCTGTCCGATATGCTCAAGGGCAAGCAGGGTCGTTTCCGTCAGAACCTGCTGGGCAAGCGTGTTGACTACTCCGGCCGTTCCGTTATCGTTGTCGGCCCCGAGCTGAAGCTCTATCAGTGCGGCGTGCCCAAGGAAATGGCCATTGAGCTGTTCCGTCCCTTTGTCATGAAGAAGCTGGTGGAGGACGGCATTGCCAACAACATCAAGTCCGCCAAGAAGAAGATCGACCGCGGCGAGCCCGAGGTTTGGGATGCTCTGGAATATATCATCAAGGATCGTCCCGTCATGCTGAACCGTGCGCCTACCCTGCACCGTTTGGGCATTCAGGCATTCGAGCCCGTGCTGGTAGAAGGCCGCGCATTGAAGCTGCACCCCCTGTGCTGCACCGCCTTCAACGCCGACTTTGACGGCGACCAGATGGCTATCCATGTTCCCCTCTCCGCAGAGGCGCAGGCAGAAGCCCGTATGCTCATGCTCTCTGCCAACAACCTGTTGCGTCCTCAGGACGGCAAGCCTGTTGCCGTTCCTACTCAGGATATGATTCTCGGTACCTACTATCTGACCTATGTCCGTTTGGGCAAGGCCGAAAAGGGTGCTGAGGAGGTCTTTGTTACCGATGCCGGCGACTATGAGCTGCCTGTCAACGAAATGGTGGACGGCGATTTGGTCAACGCCGCCGTGGAAGATGCGGAGCGGACCAAGAAGAAGGCTCCCAGCTATCTTCCCAAACACGCCTATTCCTCTGTGGATGAAGCCATCACTGCTTACAGCAGCGGCGTCATCGGTCTGCACGCTCCCATTCGGGTGCGCTATGGCAAGGAAATCAACGGCGAAATGCAATATAAGATCATCACCACCACCGTGGGTCGTCTGATTTTCAACGAGCCCATTCCCCAGGACTTGGGCTTTGTGGATCGCTCCAAGCCCGAAAACGCCTTTGAACTGGAAGTTAGCTTCCTGGTCGGCAAGAAGAAGCTGGGTGTCATCATTGACAAGTGCATTCGTACTCACGGCTTCACCGTTGCCACAGAGATGCTGGACCGTGTCAAGGCACTGGGCTACAAGTATTCCACCAAGGGTGCCATCACCGTTTCCATTGCGGATATGGCCATCCCCGAAAAGAAATATGCTCTGATTGAAGCCGCCGAAGCCGAGGCCGTCAAGATCGACCGCAAGTACAAGCGTGGCTTTATCACCAACGAAGAACGCTACCGTCTGGTTGTGCAGCAGTGGGAGCAGACCATTAAGGATGTTACCGGTGCTCTGCAGGAGAACCTGGACCGCTTCAACCCCATCTATATGATGGCAGACTCCGGCGCCCGTGGCTCCATGAATCAGATTCGTCAGCTTGCCGGTATGCGTGGTCTGATGGCCGACACCAACGGTCGTACCATCGAGATCCCCATTAAGGCAAACTTCCGTGAAGGTCTGTCTGTTCTGGAATACTTCATCTCCTCCAGAGGTGCTCGTAAGGGCATGACGGATACGGCTCTGCGTACCGCTGACTCCGGTTATCTGACCCGCCGTCTGGTCGATGTCTCTCAGGAAGTCATTATTCGTGAGTACGACTGCGGCACCACCCACGGCATCAACCTCTCCGAGGTCGTGGAAAAGGGTCAGGTCATTGAGACCTTCGCCGCCCGTATCCATGGTCGCTTCTCCGTGGAAGACATTGTCGATCCCGCAACCGGCGAAGTGCTGATTTCCAAGGATCGCATGATGAGCGAGGACGATGCCAAGATGCTGGAAAGCCACGGCATCCACAATGTCTATGCCCGTACCGTTTTGGGCTGCCGTGCCCCCAGTGGCGTGTGCGCCAAGTGCTACGGCATGAACCTTGCCACCTCCGAGCTGGTCAACCCCGGCGAGGCTGTCGGTATCATCGCCGCGCAGTCCATCGGCGAGCCCGGCACGCAGCTTACTATGCGTACCTTCCACACCGGCGGCGTTGCAGGTGACGATATCACCCAAGGTCTGCCCCGTGTTGAAGAACTCTTTGAAGCCCGTAAGCCCAAGAAGATGGCTGTCATTTCCGAAATCGACGGCGAGGTTGCCGTGGACGAGAGCCACAAGAGCGCACTGCGGGATATCACCGTTACCGCTGCCGATGGCGAAGTCAAGCTCTATCAGGTTCCCTACTCCGTAGGTCTGAAGGTGCAGCACGGTGCCACCGTCCGCCAGGGCGAGCCCATCCTGTATATCGACGGCACCCGCTATACCGCCTCCGCCCCCTGCGCCGTCTTCATCAGCCGCCTGGAGCAGCATTCCCTGCACCCGGGCAGCGGCGCGTATGAGCGCTTTACCGTCAATTTC
>JAZOAV010000248.1:0-21530 GCA_045595645.1 Faecousia sp. | reverse complement strand
CCGTCGACCTCCAGCGTGACAGGCTGGCGTGCTAACCGTCTGCACCACCGGGCCAAATTTGGTGGGAACAACAGGCCTCGAACCTGTGACCCCCTGCTTGTACGGCATCTGCTCTCCCCGCTGCGCTATGCTCCCGATTCGTTTGGCGCCGCATCTCTCAGCGACAAGACAGATTATACACGCAAAAGGCCATTTTGTCAAGCCCTTTTTTTAGTTTTTTTAAAAATTTTTTAAAGTTTTTTAGAAGTTGGATTTTACAGGTCGTTTACCAGTTTTTCAACATCTTTTGGCGTGAATTTATACACAGTATCGCAGAACTGACATTCGATGGTAATATCTTTTCCTTCGTCAATGATTTCCTGCATATCTTTTTTTCCGATGGTAATGAGGGTTTTTTCTACCCGCTCCCGACTGCAATAGCAACGGTACTCCACCGGCTCCCGTTCAAAAACGGTCAGCTCAAATTCACACAGCACCTTGCGCAGGATCTCCTCGGGGTTCATACCCTGCTCCATCATGGGTGTGACCGCTCCGGCGCAGGCAATCCCCGCTTCGATTTTGCAAATGACCTCATCCGGCGCACCGGGCAAAAGCTGAATCAGATAACCGCCCGCCACCTTGGTACTCTGATCGGTATCGACCAGCACGCCCAAAGCACAGGCCGTAGGCGTCTGCTCCGATTGCGCAAAATATGCGGTCACATCATCGGCGATCTCGCCTGTTACCAGCTCCACGCTGCCAATATAGGGCTCTTTCATCTGCAAGTCCCGAATGACCGTCAGGAAGCCATCAGTGCCCACTGCTGCTCCTACATCCAGCTTCCCCGCGTACTTTTCCAGCAGAGAGATGGAGGGGTTGTGTACATAGCCACGCACATTTCCCTCAGCATCGGAGGTTGCCAAAATAGTTCCCAAAGGACCGCCGCCCTTGAACTGCAAGGTCAGCGCACCATTTTCCACCTTTTGCAAATTTCCCATCATGGAAGTCACGGTGAGCACACGACCCAGTGCCGCCGTAGCAGTTGGCGTAGTCTTATGCATCTGTCTTGCCCTCTCCACCATATGGGTCGAGGTAATGGCCATAGCCTTCACCCAGCCGTCAGTGGTGATGGCACGCACAATATAATCCTTCATAGTCTTACTCCTTATACGCCGCAATATAAATCCGCTGTGCATCCGCAGCAGGCGTTTCCATGACACGATCGCCATACAGCTCTACACGGGCAAAGCCCGCCTCTCCGAGCCACTGACACAGCTCTAACGGCTCGTAGGCATACTCGCAATGCTGCTCCACACTGCGCTCCCACAACGCGCCTCTACGGCGAAACAAATCGATGCCGTAGTAACACAGCCGTGTTTCTTCCTCAAACTCCACACGCCAAACGCAATAGCTGTCGGAGGTTTCATCCAGATAGATCTGACCATCCATGCCCCGCAGCTTACAAGGTGTATTGATGTCAAAGAAAAAGATGCCCCCTGACCTGAGCGCACGAAATACCCGCTCAAAGGTCTGACGACAGGCCTCAGGCTTTGTGACATAATTCAGGCTGTCCAGGAAACAGCAAACAGCGTCTACCTCATAAGGCAGACGCAGACGCTCCATAGGCTGTCGGATAAAATAGGGTGGATTGTCTGACAAGGCTGCCGCCTTTTGTGCGGCAACCGTCAGCATCTCCTCAGAAAGATCCACACCCAGCACACGATAGCCATGCTGCGCCAACAGCACAGACATCGATCCCGTACCACAGGCCAAATCCAAAACCGTTTCCGGTTCCAAGCCTTCCTTGTGCAGGACTTCCCTGAAAAATTGGAATACAGCAGCGTAATTCACATCAGTCGTCAGCCCGTCATAGGCTCCGGCCAAGGCTTCATACGCAATCATTTCTCTTCCTTCATCCGATCAATGATCATCTGATAGGCATCGTTGCCGTTGAGCAGGCTGCGGTTAACGCGGCTGACCGTAGCGGAGCTGGCCCCGGTTTTGGCCAAAATATCGTTGTAGATCATACCGGCAGAAAGCATATTGGCAACCTCATAACGCTGCTCAATAGCCTTCAGCTCGGTCATCGTGCAAAGATCTTCAAAAAAGGCATAGCATTCTTCGGGGGTTTTCAGCTTCAGAATGGCGCGATACAGTTCACTGTTGGGATCGGATCCTTTTTTGCGGTTGTTCATCATTGTAACCTCCACTTATTCATGTCTATTTACAGTATAAAATTTTTTGACCAAAACAAAGGCTGTATATACACAGCCTTTGCTTTAGTGTTTTTACTTGCGGAAAATATCAAAAATAGCGTCGATATCGTTAATGGCAGAGGAAACAGGAGCCTTGGGTTCCTCAGCAACAGGAGCCTTGGCAGCAACAGCAGCAGAGGAAGAATACAGACCCTTGGGAGCCTCAGGCTTCTTCTTGGCCTCTTCAAAGCCGGTAGCGATAACGGTGACACGCATCTCATCCTCAAAGTCCTCCGAGAAGGCAGCACCAAAGATGATGTTAGCTTCGGTATTGGCAGCCTCCATGACCAAGTTGGCAGCCGTTTCCACTTCCTCCAAGCCCAGATCGGGAGAACCGGTAACATTGATCAGCACACCGCTTGCGCCGTTGATGGAAGTCTCCAGGAGGGGGCTGGAAACAGCGGCAGCAGCAGCAACCTCGGCCTTTTCCCGACCGGAAGCCACACCGACACCCATGTGGGCATGACCGGCGTTCTTCATAATGGCAGAAACATCGGCAAAGTCCAAGTTGATGATCACACGGTCAGAATAGCTCACCAGATCGGAAATGGAAATAACAGCCTGCTTCAGCACATCGTCGGCAATGCCGAAAGCGTTGGCGAAGGTGATCTTCTGATCGGTAACATACTTCAGGCGGTCATTGGGGATAATGATAAGGGAGTCTACCTTCTCCGACAGAGAGGCAATTCCCGCCTCGGCCTGCTTCATGCGGTTCGCACCTTCAAAACGGAAGGGCTTGGTGACAACGCCTACCGTGAGAATGCCGGCTTCGCGAGCCAAATCGGCAATGATGGGAGCTGCGCCGGTGCCGGTGCCGCCGCCCATACCGGCGGTAATGAACACCATGTCAGCACCTTCCAAAATCTTGGCGATAGAAGCTCTGCTTTCCTCGGCAGACTTCTTGCCGATTTCAGGCTTGGAGCCTGCGCCCATGCCGCCGGTCAGCTTTTCACCGATTTGCAGCTTGTTCTCACACTTGGACTTGTTCAAATCCTGACGGTCGGTATTGATAACGATGAACTCCACATTGTCGATCTTGCTGTCGATCATGCGATTCACGACATTGTTGCCGGCACCGCCGACACCGATCACCTTAATATGGACAACCTTATCTACGTATACTTCGGACATTACGATCTCCTCCTATGTATGCAAAATCTATTCTTTGTTGGTAAACGCATTTATACTCTCTTATTCTATCGTGAAATTGCTCTCAGGTCAATAGAATTTTTCATTTTTCCCAAAAATATTTACAATTTCAGAAGTTACTCGTCTCGTTGGATATAAGCACGGTCTCCATCTGACAATCGCAGGTCAATTTTGCCGGTCACATAGCTTTCTTCCGCAGCGACAACCGCCTTGAGATATTCCAGCTTATAATCCAAACGGGCTGTACTGCCCAATGCAACCTCAAAACGCTCTCCGTACCACAGAGAAATCTGCGTGGCAGACAAGAGGCTGACAGAAGAAATCTCCCGCACCAGCTCTGCCGCTTCCAGCTCCTGTAACACCTTTGTCAGAACGGAAAGCTGTGCACCCACGCACTCCACCTTTTCGCCCATGGCAGGTGTTTTCACCGTCATATCCTTTATCAGGATATAACTTGCAGCATCCTTCTGAGAAATGGAGCGCACCGCTACACCCTTTGCCGTAATCAAGTAAAAGGCTCCCGCCTCATCACTGACGACATAGTTCGGCTCCTGCTCCGTCACCGTCACAATGACCGTATTGGGAAGCCGCCGCGTAATCTTAACCGCATCGATATATTGAAGATTTTCCCGAATATTGGCTGCAATTTCCCCTCGGGAGAGAATCAACAGATTATCCCCCGCAGCAACACCGCAGACCGCCTCGATTTCCTCTGTGCTATAGTATCGGTTGCCCTGCACCTGAATATGCTCCACTCGGAAAAAAATCACCATGCTCAGAACCACTGCCAGCACCACGCCCAGCATAATTGCAAGACGCTGGTACACCCCTTTGTTGATAGGCTTACCCGTGCGACGCTTTGCTCTGCGCTTCTGCTTTTCCCGCAGCCGCTGCAAGCGTTCCATTTCCTCCCGAATCTCCCGCCGCCGCTGAGCCCCTTGTGCTCCACGGGAATCCCGTTGACCTGTTTTCTTTTGTTCTTCCATACTGTCACTCCATTGTGATATCCGCGCCCAGCCCTTGCAGGATAGGCACAAAATCTGTATATCCTCGTTCAATATGCTCGATATTGGAAATCTCGCTGTATCCCTCCGCCGACAATGCTGCCAAAACCATCGCCGCACCGCCCCGCAGGTCTGTTGCCTCTACGCAGGCTCCTCTGAGCCGCTCCACGCCCTCGACAATGGCATATCGACGGGTGGCATGAATTTTTGCTCCCATCTTCAGCAGGGCAGGTACATGGGCAAAGCGATGGCTAAACATCGTTTCCTCCATCACGCTCACCCCGCGAGCCGTACTCAAAAGAGCCATCATAGGGGCTTGCGCATCTGTAGGGAAGCCGTCATAGGGTGCGGTAACAATAGGCCCCACTGCCCGCATACCGGCGCAGGTAAGGCGCATACTGCGCTTCCCCTCTGTAAGCTCGCAACCGCCCTGCCGCAAAAGCTTCGTCACCGCTCTCAGGTGGTCGGCACGAAGTCCCTGCAAGGTTACATCTCCGCGCGTAATGGCTCCTGCCACAAGATAGCTGGCCGCCTCCATGCGGTCAGGCATGATGGTATAAAAGGCTCCATGCAGTGGCTTTCCCCCACGAATCCGCAGGACAGGTCCGGAATCGTCAATTTCCGCACCACAGACCCGCAAAAAGCCGATCAAATCGGCAATTTCCGGCTCTTTTGCGCCGTTGCAAATCACAAGCTCCTCTTTGCAGCCGACAGCCGCTAAAAGCAGATTCTCCGTCGCACCCACACTGGGAAAGGGCAGTGTCAGGGTACAGCCACGCAAACACTCTGCCTGACAGCACAGGTTTTCCCCTTCGTACTCACAGCGTACCCCCATATGCCGCAGACCGGCAATATGATAGTCAATGGGACGCTCCCCCAGCACACAGCCTCCCGGCTGATAGACACGGGCTTCTCCGAATCGCGCCAGCAGCGCCCCCAAAAAGATGATGGCCGCTCGCATTCTGCGCATCAGCGTCACAGGGATTTCCGTGCCGTCGGCTTGGCTGCTATCCACCACAAGGAGGGTTCCCTCCCAATGCGCCTCACAGCCCAGATAACGCA
Source organism: Faecousia sp. (assembly GCA_045595645.1). Classification (GTDB taxonomy): domain Bacteria; phylum Bacillota; class Clostridia; order Oscillospirales; family Oscillospiraceae; genus JAZOXB01. Next base: position 16,081 of record JAZOAV010000248.1, on the reverse strand, counting down.
GAATCTCCATCGCCGCCTCCACATCGGAAATGCGGGGACAGTTTTGCAATACACAGCGTCCTTTGCACAGCAGGCTCGCCGCCAAAATGGGAAGCACGCTGTTTTTTGCGCCGTGAATGGGAATTTCTCCCACAAGGGGCCTTCCGCCCCGAATTTTATATGTAGCCACAGGCAAACCTCCCTTTGGGAAATTTGCCTCATTCTATGCAATCTTACTTCTTTTCGTGCGCCAGCTCCAAAATGATCTGACAGATACGGGAGGCTGAGTCCACCACAGCCATCTCCCGCAGAGCCTTGCGCATAGCCGTCAAACGGGGTGCATCTGCCAGGAGGGTCTTGGCCGCCTCATAGAGGCTGTCGCCGTCGCAATCCTCTTCCCGAATCACTACTGCGGCACCGCGCCGCTCCAAAATCCGTGCATTCTTCTCCTGATGGTTGTTGGTCACATTGGGGGAGGGTACGATGATGCAGGGTGTCCCCGCCGCCGCAATCTCATTGAGGGTAGAAGCACCCGCCCGACTGATAATCACATCTGCCGCCGCCATCAGGGTGGGCATATTATAGATATACTCCTGCATGACCACCAAATCCTGCCGCTCCAGCTCCACGCCCTGTTCCTTCACATATTGGGGCATCCACCGCCAGCCGAAGGAGCCGGTTGCATGGATATGGCGGAAACAACCGTCTTCACATTCCCGCTTCATAAAGCGGGCGATTTTTTTGTTCATCTCCCGCGCGCCCAAGCTGCCCCAGGCGGAAACGATGAAAGGCTTGTCGTCTAATTTTAATTCCTTTCGGGCTTCATCCCGCTTGGTAAATACAAATTCCTCCCGCACGGGCATTCCCACCGCAACCACACGGTCGGCATTTTTGTATTCCTTTCGGCTTTCCTCGAAGCTCACAAGGATTTTATCCACCTTGTCACAGACCATGCGGGTAGCCAAGCCGGGGACGGCATTAGCCTCATGGAGTGCTGTGGGAATCCCTATCTTGCAGCCCATTTTTAACATGGGAAAGCTGGCATAGCCGCCGGTGCCTACAATCACATCAGGCTGAAAGTCCCGAATGATCTGCTCCGCCCGCCGCAAAGCCTTGCGGATGGTGGCAATGGTTTGAATATTGTGCCAAATGGCAGAAGGCTTAAAGCTACGCAGATAATTGGAAATGGTCAGGGTTTCCAGACGGAAGCCCTCACGGGGCACCAGACGGGTTTCCATGCCGTCATCCGCACCCACAAAGAGGATCTCACACTCCGGTCTGCGCTCCTTCAATATTTTGGCTACGGCGATGGCGGGGTTGATATGCCCCCCCGTACCGCCGCAGGTAAAAATCACTTTCATAGCATTTCTCCTAATCAATACTGCGAGAAATATTCAATAAAATGCCACATTCTCCCAGCTGCATCATCAGTGCCGTACCGCCGGAAGAAAAGAAGGGCATGGCGATACCCGTAGAGGGCAAAAGATTGGTGACAACACCCACATTCAAGAGAATTTGCAGTGCCAGCAGGGTTGTCAGACCCGTCGCAAGGAGCATGGAGAAACGATCTCTTGCGTGCAGGGCAATCCAATAGCCCCGCAGAATCAGAGCGGCAAAGAGGAGCAGAATTGCGATTGCTCCCACAAAGCCAAGCTCCTCGCACAAAATAGCGAAGATGTAATCGTTGTGTTCCTCCGGCAGGTAAAGATATTTTTGCCGTCCCATGCCGAAGCCTAAGCCCAGCAGACCGCCGGAGCCGATAGCGTAGAGGGATTGAATGATTTGGTAGCCCTCGTCCGTGGGATAAGCCTCCGGATCCATCCACGCCATCAAACGGTCACTGGTATAGCCGCCGGTAATCAGCAGAAGCAGAAGTCCTGCCGCACCGATGCAGGCAACCGTAATCAGATATTTGCGATTCACGCCGCCCACCAGCATCATCAGAAAGCACAGAGCTGCCACAATGATGGTTGCGGAAAAGTGGGGTTCCAAAATGAGCAGCACCGCAATGATGCCCATGGCCACGGCACAGGCCCAAAAGGTCTTAGGCGAACGCAGCTCTTCCCGTTTTTCCGACAGAATTTTGGAAAGAGACACGATCAAAGACAGCTTGGCGATCTCCGATGGCTGGAAGCTGATAAATCCAATCCGAATCCAGCGGGTTGCACCGCCTCCCGTGAGGCCAAAAAGCAGCACCGCCAAAAGAAGTCCCACACTGATAAAATACAGCAGACGGGAGCAGCGTCGGAACCAATCATAGGGAACACGGCTGAGAACCCACATACCCACAATTCCCAGCACAGCAAAGAGAAGCTGTCCCGTAAAATAACTTGCAGAATTGCCTGTCACATAGTAAGCGCGGGCAAAGCTGGCAGAAAAGAGCATCAGCAGCCCCAATGCCACCAGCAGAAGTGTGAAGAGGAGATAGGGCAAATCCATTGCCCCCCTTTGACTTGAAACAGCCCTTCGGGGCATACACTACCTCCTTTCTCAGAATTTAAAACCAAATACGCACGCCGAAATAAGCCACGATACACATGGCAAGGGTAATACTGACGAAAACGAACCAAATCTTCTTCTCGGACCAGCCGCACTTTTCAAAATGGTGATGAATGGGTGCCATTTTGAAGATGCGCTTGCCATGGGTCAGCTTGAAATAGCCCACCTGCAAAATATCGGACATGGTCTCGATGATATAAATGATACCCACAAGGAGCAGTACCAGCGGCATATCCAGAGCGAAAGCCAAACCGACCACGGCACCGCCCAAAAACAGGGAGCCGGTGTCCCCCATAAAGACTTCGGCGGGATAGAAATTATAAACCAGGAAGCCGGCCAAACCGCCCAGCAGAGCTGCAGGGAAGGTGGCAAGGCCGTACTGCTTCAGACCCATAGCCGCAATGATAAAGAATAGCATTACGGGAGAGGTCACGCCGGAAGCCAGACCGCCAATGCCGTCGGTGATGTTCACCGCATTGACACAGCCAATGATGACGAAAATGGCAAACGCAATGTACAAAGGTGCAGGCAGGGTACACAGAGCATCCTCCACGAAGGGCAGACGGAGCTCATAGGACATGGCACCGGTGAAGTGCATTGCCAGCATAAAAATCACCGAAGCTACGATTTGCAGCAGCAGCTTTTGCAGGCTCGTCAGGCCCAGATTGCGCTTTTTCTTGACCTTGATAAAGTCATCCACAAAGCCGATGGCACCAAACATGAGTGCCAAGGCCAGTACGATGAGCTGCGTCCACTGACCGCTCCACAGACCCGTGACAATGCACAGCAAAGATGCCGCCATGAACATCAAGCCACCCATAGTGGGGGTGCCGGACTTGCTTTTATGCCAAGTAGGGCCAACTTCCCGAATGGACTGACCCGCCTTCAAAGCCCGCAGTGCGGGAATCAAAAACTTACCCAAAACAGCGGAAATTGCAAAACCGCCCAAAATGGATACCATCACCATAATCAATTCGTTACTCATCTCTGTCTCCTCCGTGATAGCTGTCTAAAAACAGCTGCAAAGCTCGCTCCATGTGCATTCCCCTGCTGCCCTTAAACAGCAGGCAATCTCCGGGCTGTACCTGTTTCAGCAGGGCTTGCACCAATTCTTCATGGCTTGCAAAGCCCTCGGCATAGTCCATGCCCGCTGCACCAAGCAAATAATTCTCTCTATGTTCGCCGTAAGCAAAGAGCAACTGCGCTGTCTGTGCCACACGCTGTCCCACCTGACGGTGCGCTTCAGCCCCATGGTCGCCCAGCTCCAACATTCCACCCAACACGGCGATTTTCCGCCCCTTCTGTTGGGCAAGCACCTGCAGGGCCGCTTCCATGGACTCAGGCCCTGCATTGTAGCAATCCTCTAAGATACACAGGCCCTTTTTGTAATAGATATTCTGCCGCATTCCCGTGTTGCGGAACTGTGCCAGACCCGTCTGTATGGCCTCTACCGGCACACGACACAACAGACCTACCACAATCGCCGCCAGCGCATTGAGGACATTGTGGTTTCCCACGGCAGGCAGAACAATGGGGATGCTTTCCCCCATACCCTCTGCCACAAAGGTGGTCACGCCGTCCTGTGTCTGCACATGCACGGCTCGCAGGTCGTTGTCCTCACCCATGCCGTAGCAAAGGGCATTGTGGGTTTTGGCTTCTCGCTTCAGTAAATCGTTGTCGCCGCAGAATACCACCTGTCCGTTAGGACGCAAGCCCTCCAGCATCTCCAACTTGGCTTGCAGGATATTCTCCCGTGAACCAAGATGCTCGATGTGCATGGTGCCCACATTGGTAATGAGGGCAATGTCCGGCTGAGCCAACGCCGTCAGCACTGAAAGCTCGCCACGATGGTTCATGCCCATTTCCAACACTGCCGCCTCACAATCCTCCCGCAGGCCCAAAAGGGTCACAGGAAGCCCGATGTCGTTGTTGAAATTTTGGGGTGTTTTTTGGGTGCGATACTTCCCTTCCAGCACCGCCGCCACCATTTCTTTGGTGGTGGTTTTGCCTACACTGCCGGTAATGCCGATGCACTTGCAGGAAAGACTCTCCCGATAGCCCTTGGAAATGGCTTGCAGGGCTTTCAGCGTATTTTCTGTATAGATAGCAGGGATCTCCTCACCCAAGGGCTTGCTTGCCAGTACTGCCGCCGCACCCTTTTCCAGTGCCACGGGCACGAAGTCATGACCATCCCGTGCCCCCGAAAGTGCAACAAACAACTCGCCCTGCCGCAAATTTCGGCTGTCAAACTGGGCACCGCAGAAGCGCAGGTCTGCAAATTTCTCTGCCACCTGACCGCCGCACCAAGCCGCCGCCTGTTTTAATGTAATCATAAAGCCGAGGCAACCTCCTCGCGTTCATCCAAATGCGTTTTTTCCGTGCCGATGATCTGATAGGTTTCATGTCCCTTTCCGGCCAATATTATCATATCATGTTTTTGCGCCAAACGCAAGGCTAAACGAATGGCAGCGCGACGATTTTCCTCTACAATATACGGCGTTTGGGTATCTTTCATGCCAACTAAAATATCGGAAATGATATCCATGGGCTGTTCCGTGCGGGGATTGTCGGAGGTTACAATGACAAAATCCGCAAATTTTGCCGCAATCTCGCCCATAAGGGGGCGTTTTTTGCTGTCACGGTCGCCGCCACAGCCGAACACCAACAGAATTCTTCCCTTACAGAAGTCCCGAACTGAACGGAGGATTTTTTCCAAACCGTCAGGGGTATGCGCATAGTCAATGAGGACGGTATACTCTTTATCAGGGGTGGGAACCACCTCAATGCGTCCCTTTACCCCCTTGGCGCAGGACAAAGCCTGTACTGCCGTCTGCAAATCCATGCCCAAGGCTCTGCCGATACCCAAAGCTAAAAGTGCATTGCTCACGGTAAAGCGGCCCGGGATGCCTATGCGCAGAGAAGCCTTCTGCTCCCCTTCCGTGACGGTCATCTCCACATGGTCGGCTTCCAAAACCACATCCTCCGCCTGTAAATCGCCGCCTGCACCTACCGTGTAAATCCCGCACTGCGCCTCTGCCAGCATTTTCGGGGTCACAGGATCTTCATTATTGAATACCCCCTTCTCACAACGGGAGAACAGCAGGGATTTTGCCTGTCGGTAGTTTTCCATCGTGCCGTGGAAATCCAAATGGTCTTCCGTCAGATTGGTAAAAGCTCCTACCGTGTAAGGAATATTATCCACACGATTGAGATACAGAGCATGGGAGGACACCTCCATGACCACATGGGTGCAATCAGCATCCCGCATCTGCGCCAGCACGCCCTGCAACTCAAAGCTTTCGGGTGTGGTGCGTTCCGTGGGCAGTTCTGTTTGACCGATCATGTTGCATATTGTGCCGATCAGACCGACCTTGGCTCCCGTGGCTTCCAGCATGGATTTGAGCAGATAAGTCACGGAGGTCTTGCCGTTAGTGCCCGTGACACCGATCATGCACATGCTCTCAGCCGGATAACCATACCAATTCGCCCCTAAGCGGGACAACGCCTCCCGCGCGGAGGGGACCTTCACATACCACACATCCCGCGACGGCACTTCTTCGCACAGAACCACAGCCGCGCCCCTTTCCACCGCATCGGGGATGTATTTATGCCCATCGGTCACATAGCCTCTCACGGCAACAAACATCTCTCCCTTTTGTACCTCACGGGAGGAATAGCGTACACCGCCAACCTCCAAGTCCATGGGGGCATTGTGTTCCAAAACAGGAATTCCCTGCAATAATGTCTCTAATTTCATATCTTCCTCCACCGCATACGCGGTCAATCTCTGTCGTTGGTGTCTGCAAAGAGCAAGGTCACCGTTGTGCCCCGCTCCACCTGCGTGCCGGCAGGAATATCCTGTCCCGTTACCAGCACATGGCGGGCCGTGGAATCCGTGCCCTTCGCCTGTAAGTATAGTCCTAAATCGTTGAGCTTTTGAGTTGCCTCCGTCACGGTCAAGCCCATCAAGGAGGGCACCGTCACCAAGCCTGTGGGCATGGAGGCATCTGTGTACAAGAGCACCGTGGAATAGCAAGGCACTGCCCTGCCCGCCGCAGGAATCTGGCTGACAATCTCACTGCCACTGCCGATGATACGATATTCCAAATGCTGTTCCTGCAAGGCTTCGGCGGCTTTTCTCTCCGTCAGCCCCGTCACATCGGGCATGGTCACATTCACCCGATTCAGTTCTTCCCGCCCATAGTTCGGCTCCACACCCAAATAGGGCAAAATATCCTCAAACACTGCCGCCACCGTAGGTGCCGCCATCACGCCGCCGGAAATGTAAATTCCCGTGTCTCTGCTGGGGGTATCCAGCGCCACAAGGACAATATACTGCGGGTCATCCATGGGGGCTACGCCCACAAAGGAGACGATTTTATCCCGCGTCAACTGTCCGTTTTCTTCTCTCTGGTCGATTTTTTCCGAGGTTCCCGTCTTGCCGCCGATGCGGTATCCGGCTACATTGGCATTTTTTGCCGTTCCCACCGTCACCACCGATTCCATCAGCTCACACATAATTTTAGAGGTCTCCTCAGAAATCACCTGCCGCAGCACCTTGGGTTCTCGCTGCCGCAGTACATTCCCTTCCTCGTCCAAGACCTGCGCCACCACATATGGCTCCATGAGATAGCCGCCATTGACCACCGCAGAGATAGCACGCACCATTTGAACAGGCGTAGGCTTCACCGTTTGCCCGAAGGAGGTGGAAATCAAATAGCTGGTTCCATGGACTTTGTTGTTTGCCAAATGATCCTTGGAATGGAAAATTCCCGAAGCCTCACCCGGCAGATCCAGCCCCGTGCGTTCCAATAAGCCAAAGGCTTTGCAGTAATCGTACAGCCGCTCACCGCCTGTCAGCAAGCCGATGTGGGCGAATGCCAAATTACAGGAATTTTGCAAGGCTTCCGCTGTGGTTTGAGAGCCATGGCCTGCACTTCGCCAGCAGTTGAGAATTTGGGAGCGTCCCTCAAATTTCTCCGAACCACGGCAATAAAAACCGTTTTTCAGGTTCACCGCTCCGCAGTCCAAGGCCGCCGCAAGGGTAATAGTCTTAAAGGTAGAGCCCGGCTCGTAGCCGTCGCAGACACAGCGGTTACGCCACTGCTTTAACCGTGCCGCCGCCACCGCATCGTTATAAGCCTTCAAAGCCTCTGTTCGCTCCGTGCTTTCGTCAGGATAAGTGTAGGCTTTGCGGTATAATTCCTCTGTCTGCGCCAGCACAGCAGGGTCATAAATTTCTAAATATTGATTGGGGTCATAGCCGCCAAGGGTAGCCATAGCCAGCACTTCCCCCGTGTTTACATCCATGACCATGCCAAAGGCACCGTTTTTTACATCATAGCGGTCAATAGCATCCTGCATTTGCTTTTCCAGTGCCCGCTGTACGGTCATATCCAAGGTCAGAACCAAGTTTTCTCCGCTCTTTGCCTCATAATAGGTCTCGTAGGAGTAGAGCATCTCCGTTTCGTTATTTCCCTTGGTGGTAATGACGGCTCCCGCCACGCCCTCCAAGGAACTGTTGTAATATGCCTCCAAGCCCTCCGTGCCCACATTTTCCATGTTGACAAAGCCCAAGAGCTGAGAAGCCAAGGCATCGTTGGGATAGTAGCGCAGAGAATCCGGCTCCAAATGCACACCCACAATGTCGTACTCCGTCAGGAAGGCTCGCACCGCATCGCAAATCTCTCTGGGCTGCTTGCGTTTGAGGATTTGGTAGCGCATGGATGTATTTTCTGCTTTTTTCAGAATTTTTTCCTTGTCTAATTCCAGCAGTTCCGCCAAATTATCGGACAAAAACTCCAAATCTACCTGATTTTGCTTTAATTCCAAAGGATCCAAAAAAATGTTTTCCACACTCACGGAAGCCGCCAGCAAGTCCATATTCCTGTCATACAGCTTGCCCCGTGTGGCTGTCACGGAGGTGGATCGGGTCTGATTGGAAATCGCCCGACTTTCGTAATAAGCGTGGTCAACCAGCATCACCTTTGCCAACCGTCCAATGACCACCGCAAAGGCCAAAATGCCCAAACAGGCCATCAGCCCCACAATTCCCTTTCGTACATCCGTATCGGAACCGCCCTTCCCCTTTGGTCGGACAAGACGCTTCCTCTTGGGAATATCCCTGCGCTTCACAGATTCGCCTCCCGTAAGAAGTTCAAAAACATGGGCGGCAGGGGCCGCCCATGCTCTCTATCTGTATATGGCAGCTTCAAAAAAATATGCCTTCATATCTTCAATCATAGCCCGCAAAGATGCAAACAAACCCAAGTCCTCCTCGACCTCCGTCGGCTCAGACTCCGGCATGGGGACTACGATTTCCTTGATCTGCTCCGGACGAGGCAGGTGCATTCCCAGCTCTGCCGCCCGCCGCGCTACGGCATCCATATCCACCGCAAGCTCATATTGCGCCCGCAGCAGCTCTTGCTCCAAAAGGAGCTCCTGCTTCGCCTGCGCCATAGCTGCCCTTTCGTTCTTTGACTCAAACAGGCGCATATAGCTGAAAATCACACCGAACAACAGCAGCAGTGCCGCCGCCGTTCCCAAAATGGTAAAGGGTGCCACGCCGGACTTTTTCTCCGGCAGAACGGCTTTTTCCGGTTCCTCCGGCAGACGGCAGGGCCGCTTCCTCGGTTGCGGCGCATAGGCCGTCGAACCGTTTACACGATATTCGTCCACAGAGAAACCTCCCTTCTTACAATCTTATAGCTTTTCACACACCCGAAGCTTTGCGCTTCGTGCTCTGGGGTTTTCCTCTAACTCCCGAGCACCTGATACAATGGGCTTGCGGGAAATGAGCTTCACCACAGGCTTTTTACCGCAAACGCACACAGGAAACTCCGGCGGACAGACACAGCCCTTTGCCGCCGCCTGCATAGCGTTCTTGACGATTCTATCCTCCAAGGAATGGAAAGTGATCACCGCCAACCGGCCGCCCGAATTCAGCCGCCGCAGAGCCGCCTGTAGCATTCTGTCTACTGAGCCCAGCTCGTCATTGACGGCAATACGGATAGCCTGAAAGCTCCGCTTGGCAGGGTGCTGTTTCTCTCGCAGTGCCGCTGCCGGCATAGCAGAGCGAATGACCTCCACCAGCTCCATGGTCGTTTCAATGGGACACTGCTCCCGCCGCCGTACAATGGCCGCGGCAATCAAAGGTGCGTAGCGTTCCTCTCCGAACTCAAAGAGAATACGCCGCAGCTCCTCTTGGGGCCATGTGTTGACCACATCAGCCGCCGTCAGAGCGTCGTCCCTGTTCATACGCATATCCAAGGGGGCATCTGCCATATAGGAGAAGCCCCGCTGCGCATCATCCAACTGCGGCGAGGATACGCCCAGGTCAAAGAGCATACCATCCACGCCGGTCAGATTCAAGCCATCCAAAATGGCATCGATTTCACAAAAATTGGAGTGAACCGTCGTCACACGGTCGGCAAACTCCGCCAAGCGTTGACCGGCGGCCTGTAACGCCACCGTATCTCTGTCCACACCGATAAGCCGACCCGTAGTCAGGCGGCGAGCAATTTCGTAGGAATGTCCCGCGCCACCCAAGGTACCGTCCAAATAAATTCCGTCGGGACGAATGTGTAGTGCTTCCATGCACTCGTCCAGCAGCACGGATTTATGTACAAATTCCATATCAGAACCCCAGCTCTTCCACCATCGCAATACCCTCAGCAGAGGCGTAGAAGCGCTGTTCCTCCTCCTCGTAGCGGTCAGCCGCCCAAATTTCCGCATAACCGGCTTGTCCTAAGAACAAGACCTCCTGTGTCAGTCCCGCATGATTACGGAACGCCTCGGGCAGCAAAATGCGTCCCTGCTTGTCCGGCTCGCACTGGCACACATTGGCAAAGAAATACCGCAGCTTGCGCCGATCTGCAGGACTGAGGGAATTGAAACGCTCCAACAGCTTCTGCCACTCCGCCTCGGGGTAGAGCGTCAGGCAAGGGTCCGTGGACTTGGCCATATAAAAGCGTTCGCCCAGCTCCTCGCGGAACTTCGCCGGAATAAACACTCGGCACTTGGTATCCAACGAATGTCGGTACTGTCCATACATTTCCCTCACCTCTTTCCCCATTTTCATGTATCGGCGCACCATTTCGCACCACTTCGCATACAGTATACTATTTCTTTTTCAAAAAATCAATCACTTTTTCGCCGTAAGAAGGCGATTTCTTTAGATTTTTTCAAAAAACTCCCCAGCTTTTTCGATATTTGAACAATAGTTTTATAGAAAAACAAATAACACCCCGCAAAGGGGTGTCACAAAGAAAAAAGGCACTCCTTACGGAGCACCTTCGATTTCCTTAAAAGCTCTGTCCGCCGTCATCGTTCATATTGCGGCCGAGCTGCTCTGTCAGTTCCACAGCGGCGTTGTAGCCCATTTTCTTGAGACGGTTATTCATAGCGGCAATTTCCAAAATAATCGCCAAATTTCTACCGGGCTTGACGGGAATGGTGGTGGTGGGCACCTTCACGCCCAACAGATCCACATATTTCTGATCCATGCCCAAACGGTCATAGCCTACCTCATAGCCCTCCGTCCACGGGACGATATTGATGACCAAATCCACCGCCGTTTCTTCCTTGATGGCAGACATGCCGTAGAGCCGTGCCACATTGATGACGCCGATGCCCCGAATTTCGATGAAATTACGGATATTTCTGGGAGACCGTCCCAAAAGCGTGTTGTCCGTAGCTTTGCGGATCTCCACCGCATCGTCGGCAATCAAGCGATGCCCACGCTTCAGCAGTTCAGCGGCAGACTCACTCTTACCGATGCCGCTTTCCCCCATCAGAAGCAAGCCCTCGCCGTAGACCTCCACCAATACGCCGTGACGGGTCATACGAGGTGCCAAAGCATTTTTCAAATAGGTAATCAGAGAGGACACAATATAAGAGGTGGACTCCATACAGCGCAGAATGGTCACATCATATTTCGTCGCCATCTCCAAACACTCCGATACCGGCTCAATGTCCCGCGCAAAAATCAATGCAGGAATTTTCCGCTCAAAGATTTTTCCGAAACGCTCCAACAGATCCTCATGGCTCATATCCTGCATGTAGGCATATTCCACATTGCCGATGACCTGCACCCGCAAGGGCTCAAAATGGTCAAAGAATCCGGCAAGCTGTAGGCCGGGTCTGGAAACCTCCTCCACCATGAGCTTCACTTGCTCAAAATCCGTGGAGGCATGGGAAACGGTCAGACGGAACTCCTCCACCACTCGTTTCAGCGGCACGCTATGGGAATTCATGGACATAATTCTCTCTCCTTACTTTTATGGTAATACGCGAAAACCCTTGAAAAGCAAGCCTTTCAAGGCCCTACTGCGTTGTTTTGGCACAGAGGCAACTTATCATTGCATAGTATTATAAGCGATAGAACGCATTTTGGCAACTGTTCCCGAAAAAAATATATTTTTTGCATTTTTTCTCTTGCTTTTTTCAGAGTTTTCTGTTATAATACAGCCCGATGTCGTAATCGCAACGATTTTCTCATGATTGGAGGTGCAGCAATTTGGCAAAGTGTGATATTTGCGGCAAGGGTGTTACGTTTGGTATCAAGGTTTCTCACTCTCACAGACGGTCTAACCGTACTTGGAAGCCCAATGTGAAGCGTGTGAAGGCCATCGTTAACGGTTCTCCCCGCCATGTGTACGTCTGTACGAGATGCCTCCGTTCCAATAAGGTCGAGCGTGCTGTCTAATTCTCGACTCAAACGATTTGCCATAAAAAGCTCTGCTGTAGCGTAACAGCAGAGCTTTTTTGTTATAGAAGTGTCAGAATCCATGCCAAACCCGTTACTGCGGCACCGATGCCCGACCACGCCAAAGGCGGCAGCCGAAACCTCTTTGTGACACTGCGGCCGCTAAAGCCCTCAGCCAAGCGGCGTGCTTGCTCCAAGAGTTCTCCTTCCATCACGCCATGCCGCTCCAAGGCATCCTCCCGCAACAGGAAAATCGCCTCCTCAAACAAACGCGGCTCCGGCGACTTGACGACAATGACCTGTCGGTTGCTTCCTTTTATCATGCTATCCCTCCCGAAGGAAGGATAGCCATTTTTTTGTGCTTACAAACATCCCTTTTCTCTGGGAATGAACCGACCGCCGCGTTCTTGGAGAATTTCTCCTTCTTCTACCGACAAAGTGCCACGGAGCCAAACCTGCGCAATATGACCGGAAATCTCGTAACCCTCGTAGGGTACATAGCCGGCGGCACTGACCTGATTGGCGGCAGAGAGCTTGGTAATGCCGTTGGGATCGTATACCACGATATCCGCATCAGCGCCCTCGGCCAACCGTCCCTTGCGGGGATAGACACCGTAGAGCTTGGCAGGAGCCTCGGACAACAGTTCCACCATTCGCTCTGCAGAAATCCGCTCATTGACCACACCGTAAGTATACAGCAGCACGCCACGGGTCTCTACACCGGGCATACCCCCGGGAATCTTAGTGAAGTCCTCCCGTCCTGCATCCTTTTGCGCCAAGGTGAAGCTGCAATGGTCGGTAGAAATGGTCTGCACCTTTCCTTCTGCCAGGGCGGCCCACAGGGCATCGTTATCCTCGTCCTTCCGCAGAGGCGGTGCACAGACAAATTTTGCCCCCTCAAAATCGGGCAGGCTGTACTGGGAGTCCTCCAACAGCAAATAGTGGGGACAGGTTTCCACATACACCTTTTGCCCTCTTGCACGGGCGGCCTCCACCTCCCGCAGACCCGCAGCACTGGACAGATGCACGATGACCACGGGAATATCCGCAAGCTGCGCCATTTTCAGCAGACGCGAAATCGCTTCGGCCTCCAATTCGGAAGGTCTGCACTGGGGATGAGATGCAGGAGACAGCTCTCCCGCCGCCTTTTTCTCCCCGATCAGGGCATCAATGACACCCGCATTTTCGCAGTGTACACCCACAATGCCTCCCAGCTCCTTCAACTTCCGCAAAGCCTTAAACATAGCCTCGTCACCGATCATCATGGCGGGATAGGTCATATACATCTTAAAAGAGGAAACACCCTGCTCAAACATCTTAGGCAGCTCGGCAATAATCTCCTCGTTCCAATCATCAATGGTCATGTGGAAGCCATAGTCACAAGCGGTTTTCCCTGCCGCCTTTTTGTGCCACAGATCCAAGCCGTATTGTAGGCTCTCGCCCTTGTTGGGACAGGCAAAATCAATAACCATGGTAGTGCCGCCCCGCAGAGCCGCGCGACCGCCGCTGTAAAAATCGTCCGCCGTCGTGGTGTTGCACACATCCAAATCAAAATGGGTATGCGCATCAATAAATCCGGGGAACAACAGCTTCCCGCTGACATCCACAACCTCCGCACCCTCTGCACAAAGGTTCTCCCCGATTTTTGCAATCTTCTCGCCGCTAATCAGCAAATCCGCCACCTGGGAGCCGTTGGCATTGACAATGGTGCCGCCTTTCAGTAAAACAGCCATTTGATATCCTCCTTATCCGTATGTTCCTGTTTGGTTCACATACCCGTATTTTACCACTCCCCCGCCCAAAATGGAACCCGCTTTTTGAAAAAACTTTCTACAGGGGTAGCTTTTTTCGCGGTAAAACGATATAATGAAAGAAAATTCTTATCGACTTACTTCGGCATTCCTTTTCCTCGTAAGGACTACCGAATTGCTTTGTCCCCCTTTTAATGCTCCGTACAAATAAGCCTCCCTTTTAAGGGAGGTGGCGCGAAGCGCCGGAGGGTTGCCGTGCAGGAACCGTCAAATTTGTATCATGTCGGTTTTTCGTGGAGATTTGCAACCCCCCCGTCCCCCCTTCAAAGGGGGGCTTAGTGCCAAGCATTCCCCAGATGGTGTATAAAGTCGATAAGCCCATAAAAGAAAAAGGACGGTACAAACCCATGAAACGAGAGTTAATGCACGACCCGATCTTTTTAAGCTGCCCATCGGAACAAGCCACTGTTGCGGATATCGCTGTAGCCATGGATCTGTTAGACACGCTGCGAGCCCATCAGGACACCTGCGTGGGGATGGCGGCCAATATGATCGGTGTGCGCAAGCGCATTATCGCCTTTTATGACGAAACTGCACCCCTTTTACCGTGGACTCTCATGCTCAATCCCGAGATCATTGCAAAATCCGAGCCCTACGAAACCGCCGAAAGCTGTCTTTCCCTCTTAGGCGGCCCCCGCCCCTGCAAACGCTACCGCCAAATTACCGTACGCTATCAGGATGTAAATATGAAACCGCATACTAAAAGCTATCAGGACTTCCCCGCCCAAATCATCCAACACGAAATCGACCACTGTAACGGTGTGCTGATCTAATCTCCGTCCCGCGTATTGTTGCCATCATTGGAGGCAGTTTCTTTTTTTGCACAAAACAGTTGCCTATTTTTGTACATTGTAGTATAATAAACGAGTAGGAGCTTCCCCCCACAAACAAGAAAGGAAACGGTGAATCTAATGAAAAAGCGCTCGATTTCAATGTATCTGCTCTTGGTTCTTATAGGTCTTTCCATTTTATCAAGCTGCACATACGAGCAATTTCCAGTGTATCAGGAGCCGCTCATGCGTGTTGCGCAAGTTGGTCAGGTTCCGGAGGATTTTAAGCATATTATTGCAAACGATCTGTTTCACGATGTAATTGCCTTCGAAGATAGATTGCTAAAATCAAACATCGTTAAGACTACACAAAAAGGCCGACCCATTGCATACGACATACAGATGATGGACTTGTACGGCAATATTCTTGCTACCTACACCTGTAATTCTTCCAATGATGCCTGTCGTTTAGGCACCCTTACCGCCACCAGTGACGGTGGTTTCTTGTTTGTACTTGGGTTTATCGACTATGCTTATGGAGAAGATTCTTGGGCTAGCGACAATGGCTTTGCCTCCCGAATCATCAAGTGTGACGAAAACGGCAACGTCCAGTTTGATATCTCCTTAGATGGCGTAGAGGGCTCCGCGCTTAAATGTTGCTTTGAAAAAAACGAGGTCTTCTATTTCTTCGGAACAATAGAAACGCCGGAAACAAAACAAAGGGGGCTCTATTCGCAAACAGATATTTACATGTTAGTCATTGACCAATCCGGATCTATTGTGAACTGTCAAAGTATTACAGGCTCTGATTCTGACAGCTTATGTATAGCGGAAAAATCCGGAGATCATTTTATGTTGTCCATTGCTTCCCAATCGGATGACGGAGATTTTACAGGCTCACAATCTCAGGGATATTATGAGGATTGGGTATTTGTAGTCAATGATGATTTGGAAATTGTCAGCCGTGAAATAAAGGCTGGTAGGGACATTTTTGACAGGTACCTAGGGAAAAAGGATGGTGCACCGATCTATTGTAGCGATCCACTTCTAAGCGGCTTCGATGCAGGGGCTTTGATTGCCTTTATGGATTACGAAGATTTTTATTTGCTCGTTTCTACCAATCGCACAGGTATATACGAAAATATGCCCGCCATGATCAGCAGTATTTGGTACTATACCGAAACCGTTTATTCCGCCTATGACTATAGCGGAAATCTGCTTTTCAGAGCCACCGTGGATTCGTCCCCCGATTATGATGCGCGCATACAAGGAACTTAGCACAGAGGACGGAGATATGTGTCAAATCCGGACACATA
>JAZOAV010000247.1:0-3873 GCA_045595645.1 Faecousia sp. | reverse complement strand
AGAAGCCGTTCTCGATGGAAGGGCCGATGGCCAGCTTCACCTGGGGATACAGGCGCTTGACCGCCTGCGCCATCACATGGGAGCAGGTGTGCCAATGGGTCTTGCGATAGGCTTCGTTTTCAAAGGTGTACAGATTTTCTTCGGACATAATACTTCCTCCTTTTTTGAAGCCAAGGGGAGTCGAACACCGACAGCCTCTCAGCAGATATTTTGCGTTCTTTTTGATTTGTTGTCCTCGCCTTGCGTCAGCAAGGCTTCGTCCGCCGCACCAAAAATCCCAGCAAAACCTCTTGCTGAGAGGTGCAACGCATTTTTCACAGAGCTTTTTTCAGTCAGAGCGAGATAGATTCCGCAGGGAATACCCGTCGGTTTTTTCAAGGGATCTAACGAAGCTATGGCGGAAAAGAGCCTGTGAAAAACTATCGGGGTTCGGCTCCCCTTGGCTTATAGGGGCAAAAAAACTCACCCCTGAAAAACTCAGGGGTGAGAGAGAATCCCACGGTTCCACCCTGCTTGCAGTGAAGTTCACTGCCGCTCTTTCGTGCGATAACGGGCACACCCGTCCCCGCCTACATTGCTTCAGCGGGGCAGCTCAGAAGTGGTGCAGACACCGACAAAGCGCAGACACTCACACCAACCGTGCCCTCTCTGACCGCTTTTTCCTCGATGCTGTTCTTCGTCACAGCCTATTTCTTGCATACCATAATAACACTTTTTCAGGCGCATGTCAAATACTTTTCCTGTTTTTTTGCCATTTTTATGCGGTTGTCAAACGGTTTTCTTTTACAATTCTTATGTAAACCCAATTTGTAATTATGTTAACCATTTTACTCATTTATGTTAACCATTTGTAATCCACCCACAATATATTGTGTCGTTTTCAAGAAAAAAACGGAAAATTTTGGCCTCGACAGATTGACATAATTTCCGCAAAAAGTTTGTAGAAAACGGTAAAAATACGAAAATGCTTGACAAATTGAAAAAAAATGTTATAATAGGCGTGCGGTTACAATATAGTTACAATAGTTTCCGCACAAAACTCAAACGAAATGGAAAGGAGGAACTCTGATGCAAAGAACGGAAAAACAGCGCAAACGCATGAAGCTCACCTACAGAATTCTGGCTCTGTCTCTGATGGTTCTGATGGTGGTCGCAATGCTGTCCCAAACAGTTTTTGCGCAAAACAGCTATGTTATCACCGACGGCGATAACATCACCGTTCATCAATCCTACAGCACCGACCCCGATGTGGTTTTGGATGAAGTAGGCATTGAGCTGAATGCAGACGATACCTACACTACCAGCTATACCGATGGCGTAAGCCGCATCGACATTCAAAGAATGCAGCTTATCACCATTCTCTATCGCGGCGAGAAATCCGTTGTAGGTACATACGGCGAGACCGTCTCCGAGCTGCTGTCCCGTGTCAATCTGCTTCCCGGAGAGGGCGACGAGCTGTCGTGCAAGCCGGATGACTACACCTATAACGGCATGTGCATCACCGTGGTGCATCGGGAAACCCGCCACGAGGAAAACGAGCTTGTCATTCCCTTTGAAACCAAGTATTTTGAAGATGCAAGCATGGCTGCCGGCGAGGAACTCGTTCTCGTTGCCGGTTCCAATGGTCTGGTACGCCTGCAAGAGGAAATTATCTACGAAAACGGTTTGGAAGTCTCCCGTAGAACTCTGAAGAAAACCGTAGTTTCCGAGCCCGTCACCGCATTGGTAGTGCGAGGCGTGGAAGAAATTCTGATGGCTCAGCCGGAAGAACCGGAATTTGTAGCCGATGAGGATGCTGCCATATCGCCCCATATTCAGGGCGGCGAAATCACAACCGCCGGCGGCACCACCTATCAGTACAGCCAGAAATTAGCCGTCACCTGCACGGCCTATTCCTGCGAAGGCTACACCGGCATCACTGCCACGGGCACAGTTGCCCGTGTAGGTGCAGTCGCCGTTGACCCCCGCTATATTCCCTTAGGCACCAAGATGTACATCGTCTCCAACGACGGCGAGTATGTCTACGGCTATTGCGTCGCCGAGGACACCGGCGGCTCCATCAAGGGCATGAAGATCGATCTGTATTTTGATACTGTCGATGAGTGCTGGGAATTCGGTCGCCGCGGCTGTACCGTATACATCATCGAAGATTAAGGATTGCAAAATCACCCCTTTTCTGCTACAATAGCGGAAAAGGGGTTGTTTTTATGATCGATGTCTGCAATATGCAAGAAATTAAGATGCTGTTAGCCAAATACGGCTTTCATTTTTCCAAATCCAAGGGACAGAATTTTCTGAATCAACGCTGGGTGCCGGAGCGCATTGTATCGGAATCTGCCATTGACGCAAACTGTGGCGTGGTGGAAATCGGACCGGGCTTCGGCCCTCTGACACAGGAGCTGTGTAAAAAAGCAGGCAAGGTGGTCTCTTTAGAGCTGGATACCACCCTCAAGCCTGTTTTGGCAGAAACAGTGGGCGAATTTGATAACTTGGAAATCATTTTCACCGATGCCATGAAGATGGATTTACCCGCCTTGATCGCAGAGAAATTCCAAGGACTGCGCCCTGCCGCCTGCGCCAATCTGCCCTATTACATTACCTCCCCCGTGCTGACCAAGCTCTTGGAGAGCAAGTGTTTTTCTTCCGTCACCGTTATGGTGCAGAAGGAAGTCGCCCAGCGCATCTGCGCCAAGGCAGGTTCCGCGGATTATTCCTCCTTCAGTGTGCTTTGCCAATACTATGCCGAGCCGGAGTTGCTCTTTGATGTGCCTGCTCACTGCTTCATTCCCCAGCCCAAGGTGACCAGTGCCGTGGTACGGCTCAAAATACGCACTGCTCCCCTTGCGGAGATTCACGACGAAGCCGCCTTCTTCCGCACCGTGCGCGCCGCCTTTGCCCAGCGCAGAAAGACCCTCCTTAACTGTCTGTCTGCCGCCTACGGAGAATACAACAAGGCTGAGTTGACGGAAATTTTGGAAGGCTGCGGCCTCTCCCCTACCGTCCGCGGCGAAACGCTGGACATTCCCACCTTCGCCCGTCTCAGCAACGCTCTGCGCCCCCGATAAACCGATACAGGAGAACCGCTTATGAAGTTTACCACCATCCTTTTGGATTTGGACGATACCCTTTTGGACTTTGGTGCGGCAGAAAAGGTCGCCCTCTCCAAAACCCTGCAAGAATTAGGCATTGAACCTACGCAAGCTAAGCTGAAACGCTACCACGAAATCAACATTTCTCAGTGGGAAGCCTTTGAACGGGGCGAGCTGTCAAGGGAACGGGTGCTGATTCACCGCTTTGAGCTGTTTTTCGACGAACTGGGACTATCCATCGACGCCCAAACCTGTGAAGACCGCTATCGCCATTATTTGGGTGTGGGCCACTTCTTTGTAGAGGGTGCCGAAGCCCTCCTGGCATACTTAGCTCCTAAATACAAGCTCTATTTGGCCTCCAACGGTGTCGCTGAAACCCAGTATTCCCGTTTGGAAAGCGCAGGCATCGGCCACTATTTCGAGGAAATTTTCATCTCCGAAACCACAGGCCACCACAAGCCCGAGCGGGAATATTTCGACTATTGCTTCACCCGCATTTCCAACTTCGACCCTAACACCACCCTAATCATCGGCGACAGCCTGAGCAGTGATATTTTAGGCGGCAAAAATGCAGGAATCCACACCTGCTGGTGCAACTGGAAGGGGCTCCCTCCCCGTTCCGACATCATTCCCGACTTTGAAATCCGCAGTCTGTCGGAGCTGCATGCGCTTCTGTAAAAATATTTTTAAAAAAGCAAAAATAATGCTTGACTTTTTGAAAATTTTGACTATAATAATACATGCCTTGAGGCAAGGCATATAGGGGATTTGTGTAACGGTAGCA
>JAZOAV010000246.1:0-6423 GCA_045595645.1 Faecousia sp. | reverse complement strand
TCCACAAAGAGCATGGTGAGCACCCGCATCAGGGTGGAGGCACGGGTGAAGGTCACATTGGCTTTCTCGTTTTCTTTGTTCAGACTCTTGAAGAACAGCAGCTCCTTGCCCTCCTTCACAAAAGCCTTGATGACGGAGATGCCGGAGATATTTTCCTGAGCGAAGTCCGACAAGTCCGAGTAGCGCTCCTGACGGATTTCCCATTTTTTCATCATGTACTTGCCCAAGGTGGTGCTGACCAGCAGCAAAAGCAGCATGGGGATCAGGCTGAGCAGAGCAAGGGTCACATTCATGCGAATCATTTTGCTCACTGCCAGAACCAGCATGAACGAGGCATCGCAGAGCATCATGACACCCCAGCCGAAGCACTCCTGAATGGTGTCCAAATCGTTGGTGAACAGGGCCATGAGGTTGCCCACCTTGTTGACCTGATAATACTGCTGGGATAAGTCCTTGCAGCGGTCAAACATGCGGCTGCGCAGATTCGTTTCTGCCTTAATGCCTGCGCCGAAGAAGCACAGCCGCCATAGGAATCGGCCTGCAATCAGTGTGGCGATCGTCAGCAGCATGGGGGCGCAGATGTGGTCTAAGAGAAAATCCATGTCGAAGGGGAGCATTGTCCCGTCCACATCCACAACGCCGTTGTTCAGACCGTTGATGACCATGCGGTAAAATTCAGGTATTTTGAGCTGGAAATAGTCTACCATGATCAGTGAAAGCAGACCAAAGAGCAGACGCGGCAGATATTTCCAATAATACCTGTTGATGTGTTTTCCAAACAGCATCTTTTTTCACTCCTTTCCATTGTATACGGAATTATTATACACAGGATTGTGACAAAATGCAATACACAAAGCCCGCACTTTCCTGAAAAAGTGCGGGCCGATATTTCAGGGAATGGAAGCGTTGCTCGTAGGGGACGGGTCTCCCGTGACCCGTGGCACCAAACATAACCACCGCGCCGAAAATGTCCCCCTTTCAAGGGGGAATGAAAGGGGGTTGCTGTAGGCAGTTCTTTCAACCCCCCGTCCCCCCTTCAAAGGGGGGCGGGCTTGGTGCGGAGCGTGATTGGAGGGTGCTTATGTATTACAGAAGCTTTGCCAGTGCGGCCTTGTCGCCGATGAGGATGACATTGGGGTGCATCTGCAAAATGGAGGCGGGGACTTCGGGGGTCACAGGACCGCGGAAAGCCTTTTCCACGATGTCGGCCTTGCCTGCACCGCTGACCACCACCAAAATTTGACGGGCACGCATAATGGACTGAATACCCATGGTCACAGCCTGCTTGGGAACCTCGTCACGGGAGGCGAAGAAGCGGGCGTTGGCCTCGATGGTGCTGTCCTGCAAATCGACGGCGTGGGTGCCCTTTTCAAAGATGGGAGCGGGCTCATTGAAGCCGATATGTCCGTTGTGACCCATACCCAACACCTGAATGTCAATGCCGCCCATGGCTTCCATGATAGCATCGTAGCGCGCGCACTCGGCAGCCAGGTCCTCGGCCTTGCCGTTGGGAACATTGGTGTTTTCTGCCTTGATGTTCACATGGTCAAAGAGGTTGCTCTGCATGAAATAGCGGTAGCTCTGGTCATGGGTGGGCTCCAAGCCAACATATTCGTCCAGATTTACGGTCTTGATTTGGCTGAAATCCAGGTCGCCGTCCTTGCAGCGCTTGACCAGCTCGGCGTACATACCGATGGGGGTGGAGCCGGTAGCCAGACCCAGAACGGAATTGGGCTTGGTGACGATTTGGGCAGAGAGGATGTTGGCGGCCTGACGGCTCATGGCCTCGTAGTTTTCTGTAACGATGATTCTCATAGGGCATCTCCTTTGGAGTAAAATTTTCCTACTCATTTTAGACCTTTCTGCTCGGAATGTCAAGTCTTTCCGTACAGTTTTATTCTTATGCGCTGACGAAACGGTGCTTCGGGGAAATATTGCTTGATTTATGGGGAAATCTCTGCTATACTATATTAAAATCAGAAAGCTGTCGCCGCCGGCTCGCGGCGCGGAAGGAGGAACCCTTATGTTATACAAAAAAATGCTGGCTGCGGTGCTGTGCGCCGTGCTGCTTCTGACCATGACCGCTTGCGGTGACGGCTTGCCCGACGGAGGCGAGCAGATCAGTCTGGTGCCTATTGCCACGGCGGAACAGAAAGAGTACAGTCTGGAGGACATGGTTTCCATCTACAATGCCGCAGTGCAGAAGGTGCTGGATGCGGAGAGCTACCACATGGTCGGCTCTGTCAATTCCACCGCTGTCATGGGTGAAGTGATGGCTACGGTCGTGACTTCCATCGATTGCAGCTATCAGCTTGTGGACGGCAAGCCTGCGGTGCTGATGAATGCGGTCATGCACAGTGATGGCGTGGAAACGCCCCATTCCACCTATATTGCTGACGGAAAATACTATTTTGATGTCTATGATTTGAAGTATTTCACCGACAGCAACGACTTCGGTGACTACGATGCCAAGGATTATCTCAAGGTCATTGACACCCTTGCGGTGCAGGAGTGGGATATCATCGATGAGGTGGACGGTGGTATGACCATCCAGTTTACCTCTCCCTTCGGCAGCTATGAAAGCGATGCTGTGGCCGGCTGGCTGGGCGGACTCGTCAGTGAGAAATTGGATCTTCAGTTCCTGACCATCAAGCTCAAGCTGTCTGCGGCAGGGGAAATCGAAGATTTCTACATGAGCTTCTCTTCCTCTGTGGACTTCGGCGGCGACCTCATTGAGCAGGTTATCGTTCTGAACCTCAACATCGAGGGCTACAATGCTACCACCGTCACAGCTCCTGCGGATTTGGCAGAGTATGAGAACTGGATCAGCGATTCCGAAGGCATGGGAGATGACCACCATGCACCCGGCCCCTCTCCTGAGGATGTAGAATAAATATGTAGGAACGGATCACTCCGTTCCCTGGCGTGCGCAACTCAGTAGCGCTGGTTCCCCATGAGGCCGCGGCGCATACGACCTTCGATGCTTTCGCTGGTTTCTGTGTTGTTGTCATTCGTACTGCCATTCTCGCTGCCGCCGTTTCCGCTGCTGCTGTTTCCGCTGCCACCGTTTTCACTGCCGCCTACAGAGGCAGAGGTGCTTTCTGTGGTAGGCTGCTGCGTGGTGGGGCGTTCCGTGGTAGCCCGCTCCGTGGTGGGTGCTACGCTGGTAGGACGGGTGCTCTCGGTGATCATGCCGTCAGTGTTGTCGGATACATTGCTGTTACGGCGACAGCCGACGAGCAGAACGGTGAGCATGAGTACAATGCAAACAATGCTGATAAACTGTTTCATGGAAATCCTCCGTTACAAATTTTCTTTGCTCCCTTAGTATGAGGCGAAGGTCGAAAAATAAACAGGTTTTTTAAAGAAAATTTTAAATTTGCATTGCGTTTACTACTTATTTTATGTATAATCAAAAAAAGAAAATTGATAAGGGGTATTGTTATGAAAAAATTGATGGTTAAAAAAGGATCTCAGTGTATGGCCTGTCTGGAGTGCGTTCGCGCTTGTTCCGAGGCATTCCACAAGGAATTCCACGAGGACAAAGCCTGCGTGCAGATCGTTGAGCGTGCCGGCAAGGTGCGCCCCATGACTTGCGTGCAGTGCGGTAAGTGCGCTGCGGCCTGCGAGCACGGTGCCATTACCCAGAATCCCAAGACGGGCGTGTACATGATCAACAAGAAGCTCTGCGTCCAGTGCGGCAAGTGCAAGGAAGCCTGCCCCTTCGGCGTGATTGCCTTTACCGAAGGTATGGCCGCTCCTTCCAAGTGCATTGCCTGCGGCATCTGTGTCAAGGCTTGCCCCATGGAAGTGCTGGAAGTTGTAGAAAGCTGATAAGCTCGTCCGTATTGGCTGCGTTCTGCACGGAACGGAGCCGGTACGGGCGTTTTTCTAATTTGCCGAAAATCGGCATAAATGATGATAAATTGGAGGAAAAATCATGTCTGAAACTAAGAGAATTCCCGAGCGCTCCGAAATTGCGGAGCAGTACAAGTGGGCCATTGAGGATATCTATGCCAGCGACGAGCTGTGGGAAGCAGACTTGGCCAAGGCCAAGGAGCGCATCGCAGAATATGCCGCCTTTGCAGGCAAGCTGGGTCAGGATGCAGAAAGCCTGTATGCTTTCCTGAAGATGGACGAGGAAAATGATGTTTTGGCCGATGCCCTGGGCAACTATGCTATGCGCCGTTCCGACGAGGATGCCCGTGATTCCAAGTATCAGGCCATGGTCGGCAGACTTATGAGCACCTATGTGGAACTGGGTGCCGCCGCCAGCTTTGCCCGTCCCGAAATCATGGCCATTGAGGATGAAACCCTGGAAGGGTTTTATGCCGCTAAGCCCGAGCTGGAACGCTATCGCCGTCTGCTGACCAATATGCGCCGTCTGCGGGAACACACTCTGAGCCCCGCCGAGGAAAAGCTGTTGGCTGCCGCAGGGGAAATGGCCAATGCTCCCGACACTATTTATGGTATGTTCTGTGATGCTGACATCACCTTCCCCGACTGCGTGGACGGTGAAGGCGGCAAGCATCCCCTGTCTCAGGGCACCTATATTTCCTACATGGAAAGCCCCGACCGCGAGCTGCGCAAGAGTGCCTTCCAAACCCTGTACCGCACCTACGGCAGCTTCAAGAACACCATTGCTTCCATCCTGTCCTCTCAGGTAAAGCAGTTGCAGTTCTTTGCTCAGGCAAGAAAGTACGGCTCCTCTCTGGAAGCCAGCCTGTCCCGCACCAATGTGCCTACTGAGGTTTACACTAACCTGATCGAAGCCGTTCACAAGAATCTGGACAAGATGCACCGTTACATGGATCTGCGCAAGAAACTCATGGGCGTGGACGAGCTGCATATGTACGATGTTTATACCTCTTTGGTGCAGGGCGTGGACAAAAAGACGGATATCGAGGATGCCAAGCAGACGGTTTACGAGGCTTGTGCACCTTTGGGTGAGTATTATCGGGGCATTTTGAAGGAAGGCTTTGAGAACCGCTGGATCGATGTCTACGAAAATCAGGGCAAGCGTTCCGGTGCCTATTCCGCCGGTGCCCGTGTCCATCCCTTCGTTCTGCTGAACTACACGGGAACGCTGGACAGCCAGTTCACTCTGGCACACGAAATGGGTCATGCGCTCCATTCCTACCTGTCTAACAAGACTCAGAATCCCGTGGATGCTGACTATGTGATCTTTGTGGCAGAGGTCGCCTCTACCTGCAATGAAGCTCTGTTGATGGAGCATCTGCTGGGCAAGACCACGGACAAGCAGGAGCGTGCTTACCTCATTAACCACTTCTTAGAGCAGTTCCGTACCACCCTGTACCGTCAGACCATGTTCGCAGAGTTTGAGCTGAACATCGGCCGCATGGCACAGGAGGGAACCAGCCTGACTCCCGATGTCCTCAATGCCGAGTATCGCCGCCTGAATCGTCTGTATTATGGTGAAAATGTGGTACTGGACGAGGAAATTGACATGGAGTGGATGCGCATTCCTCACTTCTACTACAATTATTATGTGTTCCAGTATGCCACCGGCTACGCCGCCGCTATCGCTCTGTCCCGCCGCATTCTCAAGGAAGGCGAGCCTGCCGTGCAGGATTACCTGAACTTCCTCTCCGGCGGCTGCAGTAAGAGCCCCATCGATCTGCTAAAGGGTGCAGGTGTGGATATGAGCACCACCAAGCCCGTGGAAGAAGCACTGGCTCTCTTTGGCGAGCTGATCGGCGAAATGGAAGAATTGATGGCCTGATATGGCAGATATTTTCATCCCTACGCTGCATACCTTCGAGAATAATAATATCTTCACGGGAAGCTGCGGCCCGATGCGCTTCCGCATTGCCCCTACGGTGGTCATGGCAACGGCAAAGGAAGTGGATTCCGAAGCCAGCTCCATCACCGTGGAGGTGTGGCACGGAGAAATGTGCTACGAGCTGAGCGAAATGGAGCAGCAGCGGGTGTTTCCTATGAAGGAAGAAGGCCGCGCAGAATTAAAATCTTGGCTGGAAAGCCTTGCGGAATAAAACCGATCCCCACGGAGGTACTCCGTGGGGATTCAGCTTGTCAAAGCACTAACAATTATCCCTTTGCAATCCATCACTTATCACCCATCACTTATCCCTTATCACTTGCACCCCCCTACCCCCATTCAAAGGGGGCATGGTGCGGTGCGGTATTGACGGTGCGTACACGGGCGATTCGTGAATCACCCCTACTACGATGTTAACACTAAAACTTCTGCGCAAAGGCGCGTCAAGGATGCCGCGCGCTACGGGGTGGCATAAAGTTTTAGCGTTAACAAGATACTACAGGTGCGGTGCGGTATTGATGGTGCGTACGACGGGTCGATGTGGGCATCGACCCCTACGAATTCTAACGAAAATGATGTGTTATCGATGGTGCACACAGGCGTGTCAAGGATGCCGCGCGCTA
>JAZOAV010000245.1:0-5836 GCA_045595645.1 Faecousia sp. | reverse complement strand
AAATCATTGTAGGGGAGGTTCATGAACCTCCCGCGCGGCTCAAAAGTTTCGTTTTCTTACATAATTTTTGGCGAATCCGAAACATTTCATAGGCGGGCGATTCATGAATCGCCCCTACGATACAGGTTCTTTGACACGCTCTTGATGCTGACGCATCATGATTTCTCGCTTCGCTCCATGAATTGAATTGCAGCCCGATGCGCCGCAGCGCAATTCATGATTGCGTGCAATCAATTCATGCTGCCGTAAGGCTGCAATTCATGTTCCCCTTTTTCAAAGGGATCTGGCGCGGGGATTTGCCGTTGACATCCCTTTATTTTGTGGTATAATGTCATTATACCACAACCTGCTCGCTTTGGGAGGTTTTTTTATGAAAAAATGCAGAATTTTGTGTATTCTTCTGAGCCTGTGTCTGCTTCTGCCCCTGATGGTGCATGCCGACCCTGCTGAGGACGATTTTCTTACTCCGCCGCCGGAGCTGAAGGAATTCAATTATGTCTCGGATTTTACGGTGGAGGCCCCCGCATATGCCCTCGTTGAGCTGAAAAGCAACTCCATTATTTACAGCAAAGAATTGGATATGAAGCGGTTTCCTGCCAGCCTGACCAAGATTATGACCTGTATGCTGGCGATTGAACACGGGAAGCCTACGGATATTCTCACCGTTTCCGCAACTGCCCTGCAAAATCTCCATGCCGCCGGCAGCTCGGCGGGCTTGGTGGAGGGAGAGCAAATGTCCCTGAACGATATGCTCTATTGCGTCATGCTCTGGTCTGCCAACGAGGGCTGTAATGTCATCGGGGAGCATATTTCCGGCAGCGTGGAGGCCTTTGTGGAGCTGATGAACGAAACGGCACAGGCATTGGGCATGGAAAATACCCACTTTGCCAACACCCACGGTCTGCACGACGAAAATCACTACACCACCGTGCGGGATATGCTTACCCTGTCCCGCTGGGCATGGAGCAACGAGACCTTCCGCACCTACGCCACTGCCACATCCTACGAGGTACCCGCCACGAACAAGTCCGATGTGCGGGCGTTGCACACCACCAATCACTTGGTCAGCACCGATGTGGACGGTCGCTACTTCTATTCCTATGCCCGTGGCATCAAGACCGGCTATACTACCCCTGCCGGCGGCTGTTTGGTGTCTACCGCCACCGACGGCGAAGCGGAATACCTCAGCATCGTCATGGGCTGCGATTTGATGAGCAATGATCAGGACATGCGCTTCATTGAAACAAAGCGGATGTTCCAACATGCCTTTGAAACCTATTCCTTTATGCAGATTTTGACAAATTCCACCATGCTGGATCAGCCCACGGTGGGAAATGCCGTGGGACGGGGCGATGTGGTGGTACATGCCGCCGACAATGTGACGGTGCTGTTGCCCAAAACCTGCACGCCCCAGGATATTACCGTGCGTCTGAGCTACGACGGTGAGCTGGTTGCGCCCATCAGCAAGGGACAGCGCGTGGGAACCGTGACGGTGCTGTATCAGGGCGTGGAGTTAGCTGTGAGCGATTTGCTGGCTCTGACGGATGTGGCTGCGCCCGCGACCATCGACCCTTCCACTCCTGAACAGGAAGATCAGCCTCCTGTGGAGGAGGAAAAAGAGGGCGGCTTCCGTTTGAAGTATATCATTTGGCCCCTTGTCATCGCACTTTTGGGGATCGGTGTTGCCTTTGTGGTCATGCAGATCGTTAATATGCGCCGTGCCCGCCGCCGCGCCAAGGAACGCCGCCTGCGGCAGGAGCGTCGCAGCAGATTCTATCAGAGCGTGGTGGAGTTTGAACAGAGTGAAGAACCCCTCGATCTGAGTGAGGAAACACCCGATGATGAAGCAAGTGACGATCTACACTGACGGCGCGTGCTCCGGCAATCCCGGCCCCGGCGGTTGGGGTGCCATTTTGGAATATCGCGGCACGGAAAAGGAGTTGTCCGGCGGAGAATCCGACACTACAAATAATCGCATGGAGCTGACAGCGGTGATTTCGGCACTGCGGGCACTGAAAGAGCCCTGCGAAGTGGACTTGTATACCGATTCCAAATATGTCTGCGATGCCGTCGTCAAGGGCTGGGTCTACAGTTGGAAAGCCAAGGGCTGGATCAAGGCAGATAAAAAGCCCGCTCTGAATGTAGATTTGTGGGAACAGCTTCTGCCCCTATTGGAAACCCATCGTCTGACTTGGCACTGGGTCAAGGGTCACGCCTCCAACGAAAAGAATAACCGTTGTGATGCCCTCGCCGTGGCGGAAAGCCGCAAGTTTTTATAAGCCCATCTCTTGCACTCGTAGCGTGCGACTTCTCGGATACGCCTTGCAGGAATGGATAATTGACAATGAACCGCCGTAGGGGTCGATGCCCACATCGACCCGAACCGCGAAGCGGCAGACGGTATGCAATACCAACATGGTACAGATTTGGTAGTTCCTGCAACGGGACGATGTGGGCATCGTCCCCTCCGAACAGGAACCGCACAGCCGTTGCCTACAGATGCTATACTATATAAAAAGGAAAACATTATGGATTTTCAAGGCTTTTTCCCCGAGACCATTGATTTTCTCTGGGGGATTCGATTCAACAACAATCGGGACTGGTTTCAGGAACACAAGCAGGACTACGAAACCTATCTCTACCGCCCCATGAAGGCGTTGGCGGCAGCCATTGCCCAGGACTTTGACGGAGAGGATGGCAGCAAGCTCCACCTGTCCCGCATTTATCGGGATATGCGGATGCACCCCAGCACCTTTTACAAGGACAGCCTGTGGTTCTGCCTGCGCCGTCCCGGGGAGAGCTGGCTGGAGCAGCCCGGTCTGTGCTTCGAGATTCGCCCCGAGGGCTATCGTTACGGCTTCCTTTTGGCCCATCCCAAGGCGGCACAGATGGAGGCATTTCGCCTGCGCATCAGCGACCATAGCGCAAAATTTTTGCAGTTGGTGGAAACAGCTCAGCGGGAAAGCGGCCTGATTTTGAACGGCGACCGTTACGCCCGTCCCAAGCCTTGTGAAAATGCTGCCCTGCAGCCCTATTTTGCCTGCAAAAATCTGTTGGCTCTGGCGGATTGTCCGCCGGACGATTGGCTGTATTCCGCGGAGCTGGTGCAGGAGCTGAAACGGGTGTTTCATGCGTGGAAGCCTGTGTATGATTTTTGTCAAAATTTATAATAAATTTGGTGTGAAAAACGCTGTGATGCTTGCAATCACAGCGTTTTTATGATATTGCAGAGAAAAAGAGCAAGGATTTGGGAGGCAAGTTTTTTGTCGTCCGTGGCATAGTAGAAGCAGCGACGAAAGGGGAGAAAAATATGAAAAAAATCACATTGCGGAGTGTGACCGCCCTCGCCGTGTGTCTGTTGCTCCTGTTGCAGGCGAGTGCCGCTGTGCCCGACTGCCTCATTCCCGGGGGAAATACGGTGGGGCTGTCTTTGGAGCTGGACGGAGTGAGTGTGGTAGAATTTTCCGACGATATGGCACAGAATGCGGGTCTGCGCTGCGGAGATTTGATTGTTGCAGTAGAACACAAGCCTATTTCCACGGTGGCAGAGCTGCAAGAAGCGGTGGGCAATGCCAACGGTCGCCCACTTAGATTGACGGTGCGGCGGGACGGCGAGGAACGACAGTTCAAGTTAGCACCCATGAACACCGCACAGGGCCCACGGCTGGGCATTTTGGTGCGGGATAAGCTCATGGGCATCGGCACCCTCACCTATTATAATGCAGACGATGGCAGCTTCGGTGCCTTGGGACACGGGGTCAACAACGCCGACAACGGAGCCTTGCTGCCCGTAAAAGAGGGAATGCTCCTGCCTTCGGCAGTGGACTCCGTCCAACGGGGAAAAGCGGGCGCACCCGGTGCTCTGCGGGGCAGCCTCTGCGGTCGGGAGAGCTGCGGCGAAATTTGTAAAAATACGCCCCAGGGCATTTTTGGCACCATGCCTCCCAAGGAAAGTCCGGCCTTGCCTGTGGCAAGCGCGGATGTGGTAAAAAAAGGTAATGCGGAAATCTTATCCAATGTGCAGGGTACAGAGGTACGAAGCTATACTGTGCAAATTTTAGAGCTTTATCCCTCCGACAGCCATGACCGCAATCTGCTCCTACAGGTCACAGACCCGGAGCTGTTAAATCTGACCGGCGGCATCGTGCAGGGCATGAGCGGCAGTCCCATTATCCAAGACGGAAAATTGATCGGCGCAGTCACCCATGTTCTCATCGACGATCCTACACAGGGCTACGGCATCTTCATTGAGAACATGCTCGATGCGGCAGCATAAGGGGGAGAATGTGTATGGACTTTTATAAGGTACCCATAGGCTTCGGTATGGCTCTTGCAATGAACAGCTCAGCGATGGAGGTATACGCAGCCATGACAGAGGAGCAGAAGCAGGTCGTTCTGCGGCAAGCACGGAGTGCCCGTAGCCAAAACGAGATGCACCGCATTGTTTCCGACATCGGAACCCAAGCCTAAGGCAAGAGGAATACAGTCCTCCCTAAATGAGCTATATTGCATCAAAAACATGCTTCATTCAGCAAAAAAGTGGGTGGATCAGTCCGCCCACTTTTTATTGACACAGCGTGAGAGATGGTGTATAATATGGGCAGATAGTACGCAAGATAATACGCAAGTTACGGAGGTGTTTTCTTGAAGGATTACAGGCCGCCCTTTACGATCACAAACGAGATTTTGACCTATGTGTCATCCATTTCCGAAAAAGTTGGGCGCATTACCGCAATCGTCAATCTGGAGACGAAACCCCACCTGCGTAAGAACAACCGGATCAAATCCATCCATTCTTCCCTACGGATAGAGGCAAACTCTCTTTCTCTGGGACAGGTGCGAGATGTTATCAACGGCAAAGCCGTTCTTGGTGCACAAAAAGAGATCCAGGAAGTCAAGAATGCATACGCAGCCTATGAGAAACTAACCGAGATCGATCCATACAGCCTGCGGGATCTGAAGGCGTTCCATGGGATCATGACGAAATATATCGTAGAGGAGTCCGGCGAATTTCGTCGTGGTGAAGAAGGCGTCTTTCAGGGCGATCAGTGTATTTTCATGGCGCCACCGGCAAAGCTCGTTCCCCAACTGATGGATGACCTGTTTCATTGGATGGAAACAGCAATGGTGCATCCCCTGATTCTCAGCAGTGTGTTCCATTATGAGTTTGTCTTCATCCACCCCTTCTCTGACGGCAACGGCAGGATGGCCAGACTATGGCATACCGCAATTCTTTCCAAATGGAAGCCTGTCTTTGAGTATATTCCCATTGAGAGTCAGATTGAGAAGTTTCAGGAGGACTACTACAACGCCATCGCCAAATGCCATATCGACGGTGAGTCTACCGCATTTATTGCGTTTATGCTCTCCCGAATCGATAAAATTTTAGACGATATTTCTGTTCAGATTTCCGAAGACAGGGAGCAGCTTACTGAATATGTTAAACGGATACTGGATGTTATGGAATACGATACTCCCTACACCGCTGTGGCACTATTGGAAAAGTTGGGTCTGAAATCCAAGGAAACCTTCCGCAAAAATTATCTTCATCCGGCAATCAAACGGAACCTCATCCGTATGACCATTCCTGATAAGCCAAATAGCAGAAATCAGCGATATATCAAACTATAATACTATGGAAACTCTGAATAAATAGCCGTCGGCACTCAGCGAATCTTTTGTTCCAACTTTTCGGTTTGAAAAACTTGAAATACACAAAGTATTCCTGCGTTTTCCAAACCTCAATTTGGAACAAAATCTCTCGCCGATTGCTCTCGGCGATTTAATCAGAGCTTCCCTATTATTCTTGACTTGTAGAGATCCCCTTCGAGAATCA
>JAZOAV010000244.1:0-4758 GCA_045595645.1 Faecousia sp. | reverse complement strand
TTCGCTTATTTTGTTTTAATTCTGTATTTTTTAGTTATTTAAAAATGGAAAATCCTACCTCATAACCCGGAGGTCGGGGGTTCAAGTCCCTCCTCCGCAACCAGATTTAACACCAAGAATCTTCGGATTCTTGGTGTTTTTCCTTTGTTTTCCGAACTTTTTCGCACTCTGTCATAATCGCCTTGGGGAAGACGCCGAGCACACACTGCCGATTCAGCTTGTCGGCAAACTGTCGGCAAGCCGCCGGCGACGACGGTATCAGCTTTGGGTATTTATTTTTTCAGCCGTGAGAAGCCGTGAACGAATTGCTTTTTGTCCATATATTATTCTTCTGAAGCCATGCGGACTACGGTTCGCATGGTTATCTTTTTCAGGAGGATAATCCCATGATTTTCAAATTCGGCACACGAAAGGCTTTTCAGCGCCACAAAGAGGAAATGCCGAGTGAAGTGTTCAGCCATCTTCGGCACAGCATTGGTCTTTTGGACGAAAATTACGGCGCAGGCCGCGACATTGACCACGATGACGGCGGTTTTGTCCTGCTGTTTACCCACGCAGAGGATTTGGCACAAATACGCTCCTCTACGAGAATCAACTTCACCCGCCACAACAGCTTCGCAAAATTTTAATTTCAGACTATCTTTTTTTGATAATATATTGTAAAAAAGTGTCGATTACAGGTACTTCTCACAAAACTTCTATCTTGGAGGTCTGTTATGTCGTATTATTCTATTGAGCAATGGACAGTAAAAGATGTTGCTTCGGCGTTTAGTTCCGTGGAGGGCGATTCTTCGAATCGCAAGGTGGTTATTCCTATTTTCCAAAGAGGCATGCGTTGGGCAGATGAACGGAGAGCCGGTTTTATTGATTCTTTACACAGGGGCTATCCTTTTGGATCACTGCTATTTGCAAAGCAGCCTGGACCGAATACATATTCTGTAGTTGATGGTTTACAGCGTGGCTCCACAGTGTGCAATTTTGTTTTTAACCCTCTAGGAAAAAACAATATTACCAATATCGATGATGATATCTTGACAACAGTGCGGAAGGTGTTACTGCCCGATAACGAAGTCCATGCCGTTAATAACAAAATCCAAGAAATTATTCTGACGTATTTCTACGAAAAAAAGACATTTGATGAAGTCGATATGTTTGAATTGACGCGTAGAATTATGCAGAATATCCCCACAATGCAGGATCCCTTTATTTGTGCCTCTGCAATCAATAATGCCATTCGCCTTTTTTTTAATCAAAAAAAGCAGGAGTATGAAGATATCTGCTCCGCAGTTGTTCCGATTGTCGTTTACTCGGGCCCCTCCGAATTGCTTAGCGAGATTTTCCGTCGCATTAACAGAGAAGGTATTCCTCTTGATGACTACGAAATCTATGCCGCGGTTTGGATACAAGAAAAGCGCGCGGTGAATACGCAGGAAATTGTCCAGAAGGTTGTAGATAAATACTTGGTGCTTTGCAAGAATGGCTTTGTGTTGTGTGATTTTGAATTGCGTTTATGTTAATATTTTCACTGCAAACGACCAACTTTCTGGCAAAAAATTTGATATCGAGCACCTTGCAACAAAGGAGCGAATGCGCTCCATAATGAAGAAAATCGAGGGAATGGCTCTCCCGATTAGCTGCATAGCCAATTTGTGTTATTTGCCGGAAGATATCAATCGAGGCAAACAAGAAAAAACAATTTATGAAGCAACCACCTTGTCGCTTCCTATCGAAACCATTGAGGCAAAGTTCAGCTTTACAAAGGCGTCAGATTTCAGCTGGTTGTATATTCAGTACACCAATGATAATGCAGACGTTCTTCGCACAAATTATAGGGCTTTTTTGCATGAACGATTTGCGATAATTAAAAAACGATTTTTAGATACCGTTTGTTATGAATAAAACGCAACACCGCTGTATTGGAGCATCCGATATGGTGGTGTCGTTTTTTTGCTTGAATCCTTAATCTGTACCTAATTTATAACGAAAAAAGCAACCGGGCACATTCGCCCTCGCAAGCGGAAGGATGGGCAGAAGGCATTCCAGATCATTGCAGAATTGCCGCCTGACCCATTGACAGGCAAGCGACAGCGCAAATATCTCACCATCATTGGCACCAAGAAGGAGGCAGAGAAGGCCCTGCACAAGCTCATTGACGAGCTACAATACGGAGAATATATTGACCGCTCTGATGTGACATTAGAGGCATGGATGACCGAATGGCTGGAGCTGTACATCAAGAACACCCTTTCCCCGACCACCTACGTTTCCTATGTTGACAACATGAATAACTACATCTTCCCTACATTGGGGAAGGTACAAGTCCAAAACCTAAGCACCAGCCAAATTCAGAAATTGATTAACAGCTTGTCCGCCTGTTCTCCCCGCAGCGGGAAACCTATGGCACCCAAGACAATCAAGAACATCTTTCTGAACATCAACGCAGCCATGGAAAAAGCTGAGATTCTTGGTATGATCCGCAAGAATCCCTGTAAGCATGTTGTTTTGCCCAAGGTACCGCGCCCCATGGGAACAGCCTATGATGAAACAGAGATCCAGCAGCTCCTTGATGCTGCCAAAGGTACGGATTTAGAGCTGCCTCTGTATATTGAAATCTGCCTCGGCCTAAGACGCGGAGAGCTGCTTGCCTTGCAGTATTCCGCAATCGATTGGGACAACAATACCATTTCCATCATAGAGAGCCGTGTTACCGCAGGGAATGAAGTCATCGTCAAGTGCCCCAAAACCCGATCCGGTAAGCGTGATCTGATTGTTCCGGCTCACCTTATGAAGATGCTACGTTTGCGTTATTCGTGGTATCTACAGCAAAAATTGCGCTTCGGAGGCGATTTCACGGATAGCAACTTGGTCATCTGCCAGCCCAACGGCAAGCCTTATCACCCTGATCATTTCGCAAAGAAATTCCGTAAACTCCTCAATGATCATGGCCTCCGCAAGATTCGCTTCCATGATTTAAGACATACCAATGCTTCCCTAATGATCGCCAGCGGTATTGATATCAAAGTTGCACAGCAAAGATTAGGTCACTCTGATGTAACTACTACACTGAACATCTATAGTCATGTCCTGCAACGCTCCAACCAAGAAGCCGCAAATACCCTCGACGCTCTGATTTTCAAGCAATCCGTCAATCAATGATCTATAGGAGTGGATAAACTAAGCATAGGAAAAGAAGAAAGAACATTTGCCCGCTGCGCGTCAAATGTTCTTTCTTATCCTTATGTTATTGTTGCGACAAAATTCGGCGCAATATAATTTGTGCCGAAGAACACATACGCCCCGAATAGTTTTTTTGTTGCACTTTTACAAAATATGTGATATTATACATGTAGTTGCATGTTGAGAAATGACGAAAACAATTCCTTGATGACAGAAAAAGGACGAAAGATCAGTTGCCCAACAAACTCTCTCAGAACAAAATTTTTCGGCAGACATCCGTGTGTCCTATACTCCTCCTATAATAGATGTAAAGATGTAGGAGGCCCTTGGTGTGAGAAATATGAAACAAGAACGAACTTTGGAAATCTTTTTCCGCGGCTTGCGAGGGGAAGATCTCTCCGTACAAGCCCTCGCAAATGAATATGAAGTTTCGACCAAGAGCATCACCAGAAACATTAACGATCTCAAAGCCTTCCTAACAGACCATCGCGAGCTTGTGGGGAATACGGAATTACAGTATTCCCATCAGGATAAGTGTTATCGCCTTTACATGGACGAGTTCTTGAGCAGCAAGGAGCTGTTTGCCCTTATGGAAGTTATGATCGGGGCAAGGGCTTTTTCGCAAGAGGAATTGCTCAGGCTCATCGGGAAACTCCGCCAATTCACGACTCCGGACGATCGTGTAAAGTTAGGGGATATGATTCGCAAGGAGCTCTATCATTACTCCGAGGTGAAACACGATTGTGAAAGTGTGCAGGATCGGCTTTGGCAGTTGGTGAATTGCATCAACGAAAAGCGGGAGATCACCGTTGATTACTACCGCAAGGATCGACGATGGGTCACCCACAGACTTCGCCCTGCCTCGGTGATGTTTACAGACTATTATTTCTATTTGATTGCCTTTAAGACAGACAACGACACAAGCTGTCCTACATATTACCGCGTGGATCGAATCAAAGAGTTAACCGTCCATCGCAAGCACTTCACCGCCGAGGACACGCCGAGCTTTGATGAGGGTTGGCTGAGAGAACGCAGTCTGTTTATGTGGCCCGGGCCGCTTCGCACCATACGGTTTGAATTTACAGGGCCTTCCGTCCAGGCAGCTTTGGATAAGCTTCCTACTGCTAAAATTATCGATCGCAGCACAATGCCTGACGGCACTTGCAAATATCTCATCGAAGCCGAAACCTACGGCGACGGCATTAAAATGTGGCTTATGAGCCAAGGAAGCTGGGTCAAGGTCACTGCGCCCCAAGATTTTGTAGACGAGATAAGGCTTGAGCTCCGAAAAATGGAACAGGCTTATCATACATAAATAAGAAGACCTGCTAACAAAAGTCAAGGGTGAATTTTAGAAAAATTGAGAATTTCTTTGTGACGAAAAATGGTCGCACTGAATCAAGCCGCTTTGCGTTTCTTTTTCAAACGACGGCGATCCATGAAAATTCAACAAGTGTTAGGCTTCTTCTAAAGCGTCCAGATGGGCTTTTACGGAAGCGTAGTAGATGCGGAGGAACTTATTTGCGGAAGCCATCATGTACACACGGTAGGGCTTACCCTCGGCGCGTTTCTTGTCCATAA
>JAZOAV010000243.1:0-32408 GCA_045595645.1 Faecousia sp. | reverse complement strand
GACTATCAAAAAACTTTGTAGGGGAGGTTCACGGACCTCCCGCGCGGCTCAAAAGTTTCGTTTTGTTACATAGTTTTCGGCGAATCCGAAACATTTCATATGCGGGCGATTCATGAATCGCCCCTACGATACAGGTTCTTTGACACGCTCTTGTGTCTCCCTCTGATGAGGGAGACGCAACACCGATAGCTTCATCAACAGTGTAAACTTTTAGTTGAAACAAGGTAGCAGGGAAACAATGCCCACATTGTCCCGAACCATGAAACGACATACCAAAGGGCAAGGCGGGAAAATCGCCTTGCCCTTTGGTATATTATTTTGCGAAGAAGGCTTTTGCGCTGTCAGAGTAGGCGAACAAGGCCTTAGACAGAGCTTCCAGTGCTGTGCCAGCCGTTTTGGAGGCGTAGGACTCCGCACTATAGCGGAGAGTTTCGCTGAGCCGGGCTTCGCCTTCATAGATAGCTACATCGACAATCGTACGCAGCTCAGAGGCCAGCAGATCACAGAAGGTGAAGCTGTAATAGCCGTTGGCGGCACTGTAGACCCCTGCCTACGGAGAACTGTAATGCTGAGTGAAGTCGATAAGCACATGAAATATTTCGTTTCATACGATACTCATCGGAAACAGCCGCACCGTCTGTATGCGCCATTCCATCGTAACATGTCGTAGAAAGCGACCTGCGTGCCGTTCCTGTTTCGCTATGAAAAAAGGGGACGGCACAAGGCCGTCCCCTACGGAATTGCAGGAAGTTACGAAATGATTTAGTTTCGTTTACGGATTAATGAGAAAAATCTTTTCACGGGAAAGGAGCGGCAGGTCGATCCCCACATCAACCCAGCCGCCACCGGAGCCGCCACCGGAGTTGTTGCCGGAATTGGTTTCCTTGTAAGTAATTGTAGCATCGGTGAGTGCATCGTTATAGTTCATAATTGCTATTTCGTTCCACATTTCCTCCGTGCCATTATAATACACTTTTTTCAGGCTGGGGCAATAGTCAAACGCACTATAATCAATAAATGTCACGCCGCTTCCAATGGTCACTTCGGTCAGCCATTCGCAGAACATGAAAGCTCTCCTACCGATGGTCTTCACGCTGTCCGGGATAACCACGTTGGTCAGAGATGAACAAGCATGGAATGCAAATTTTCCAATGGTTGTCACGCCATTGCCAATGATCACGTTGGTCAAATCACAGCAACCACTGAACGCCCAATTTCCAATGGAGGTGACGCTGTCCGGGATAACCACGTTGGTCAATTTGTAGCAACAGCTAAACGCATTGCTGCCAATAGAAGTCACGCCGGAGCCGATTTCCACCGCACGGATATAACACCGATAAGAATCCCACGGCACAGAACTATCACTTGTCCAGTCCGGCATTGCGCCTGTACCGGAGATCCGCAGGAGACCCGTAGAGAAGTAAAACTCCCATTTGATATTTTCATCAGGCACATAATAAAGTACCGCATTGAAGAGTGCATCGTTTCCCTGCTCGACTGCCATCTCTTTCCACATTTTCTCTGTACCTGTATAATTCACTTTTTCCAAGCTAAAGCAATACTGGAACGCATTGCAACCAATGGATGCTACGCCTTCTCCGATGGTCACTTCGGTCAGCCATTCGCAGAACATGAAAGCTCTGCTCCCGATGGTTTCCACGCTGTCCGGTATGGTGACGGAGCTCAAGTTGTAGCACTCAATGAACGCACCTTCGCCAATGGAGGTCACACCGGTTCCAATGGTCACATCGGTCAGACTGCTGCAATTCCCGAACGCATAGTCTCCAATGATGGTCACGCCGTTCGGAATCGTCACTTCGGAAATGTAGCAGCACTCAAACGCATGATCACCAATGGTGGTCACGCTGCTCGGGATAGCCACTTCAGTCAAGTAGGAGCAACGGGCGAACGCATAGTCTCCGATAGATGTCACACCGGAGCCGATCTCCACCTTTTTGATGTAGTGCCGATAATTCACCCAAGGCACAGAGCTCTCATTTGTCCAATCCCTCATTGTTCCCGTACCGGAGATCTGCAGGAGGCCGGTATTGGTATTGAGGGTCCAGGTGAGTCTGCTGCCGCAGGTGCCACTGTAGCTGGCGGCGGATGCACCGAACACAAGCTGAGGTATCAGCCCACAGAGCAGGCAGATGACCAGTGCGAAAGATAAGAACCGTTTTTTCATAGTATCGCTCCTTTATATTTTATGGTTTCTTCATTATAGCACTACTCAAATGAAAATGCAAGAAAAACTTTGTATACTTACCAACTTTTTTTGTATATTTACCAGCTTTTTTGTGAGATCTGCTCGTTCCCCTATAAAATTTTCAAAACGGCTTGTGTGCCGTCCCAAATGAACCGCAAATCGGCAGAAGGAACGACACGAGGTCGTTCCCTACGATTTTGATGGGCGTTTCCCGAATGATTTTGATATTTTCTGCCATACTATGCACAGGTGATGTGTATGAAGGTTCTTCGGAAAGTTTTATTATGTCTTTTTCTCTGCGGCGCACCCTTTTGGATCCTGGAGGACGGGGGTTTCATTGCTTTAAAGGAGAGCGAGACGGGCACTGTGCATCGGAGTGACACGCCTCTTTCTGCCCTTCCGCCGGAAGATGCCGCCGCTATACATGGCAAGATTCCATGTTACACGGCAGAAGAAGCCGCCCGCTTCATGGAAAATTTTTGTTCATAGCAAAAAGTGCCCAATTTCCTCTTGATTTTCTGCGGATCTTTGGTTACAATATAGGCAGAAAGATTCAGGAGGGCAACATATGGAAGAATACGGACCCGATATCATTTCCATCACCGACGAGGACGGTGTGGAATATGAGCTGGAGGTGCTTTCCTCCGTCATTTATCAGGGCGTGGAATATTTGGCTCTGACCCCTGCCGATGCGCCCGAGGACGCAGAGGAGCTGGAGGTCAGCATTCTCAAATCCGTTTTGGAAGGCGAGGAAACCGTTCTCGTCGCCGTTGAGGACGAGGAGGAGCTGGAAACCGTCTACGACCTGCTTATGGACGAAATGTTCGACGAGGAAGAGGATAACTAAGCTTCCGGCAAACACAATTTCATAAAGTTCCCTGCGTGGTGCGTGATAGCTCCTTTTAAACCCACATCAAATTTAAGGGATGTCGGAACTTCCGTTTCGGCGTGCAGGCCTCCCGCCCCGGCTCGACCGTGGGTGGATGTTGGAAGCAGAAAAGATGCGGAGAGACAACCCACCTGCCGTTTCGTGCAGGTTATAATCGGAGCTACACGGCCCTGCGGGGTTTTTTATGCCCTTTTTTAGCCTCTGTTACAAAATATTTTACATTTTTTATAGATTTGCTCTTGAAACCTGAGAGAAAAACGAGTATAATATTGAAAGTTGTACTTTGGGGTACAACCCTGAAGAATTCACGATTGTGAGGTTGAAAACATGAGCGCATCCCGAGAAAGAAAAGAGCGCGCCAAGATGTCTATGGCGCAACCGGAGAAGCAAGTCTCCAAGCAGAAAAAGAAGCTGTCCGAAGGCTGGATCCTGGCAATTTCCGTTATTTTGGTCGTTGTCGTGGTATTCGGCTCCGTTCTGGGCATCCGTGCCTATCAACGGAATCAGACTGTCCTGACCGTAGGTGATAAGAATCTCACCGTGCGTGAGTTCAATTACTACTACAATCAGACTGTCAGCAACTACAGCGGCTATGCCTCCTATTTCGGCATTGACACCGCCAAGGCTTTGGATAAGCAGCCCCTCTCTGCTGATGCTGTCAGCATGATGGCTCTGCTGGGCATGGATGTGGACATCCTGGAAGCCTACAAGCAGGGCGAGGACAGCTACGACATCACCTGGGCCGGCTACTTTGTAGAGTTGGCTAAGGAAAGTGCTGTGCAGAGCTACGCTCTGTATCAGGCTGCTATCGCTGCCGGCTTCGATGCTTCCGAGCAGGTCAACGAAGGCATTAACAGCGAACTGTCCAACCTGATGCTCTATGCAAGCATCAACGGTTATGATTCCGAGGATTATCTGGAAATGATCTTCGGTCAAGGCAGCACTATGGATACC
The DNA here is from genome assembly GCA_045595645.1 of Faecousia sp. Lineage (GTDB taxonomy): Bacteria > Bacillota > Clostridia > Oscillospirales > Oscillospiraceae > JAZOXB01. The sequence goes on along the minus strand of JAZOAV010000243.1, from coordinate 28,359 downwards.
TACAAGGAGTATCTGACCGTTACCTACACCGCTTCCGAGTACATCAGCCAGTTGGAATATGATGCAGCCGATGTGGATGTTCGCTACAACGAGAGCCCCGAGGAATTCGATGTAGCCAGCTACTATCTCTACAGCATCACCGTTCCCTCTGAGGAAGAGACCGCCGAAGGCGAAGAAGCCTCCGAGGAAACCACCGAAGAAGAAGCTACCGACGACGAAGCAGCTCCCGAGGAAGAGGAAGTCGATCCCGAAACCGCTGCCAAGGAAATGGAAGCCAACTTCGATGTAGAAAACGAGAAGGTCAGTGTCAGAGCCGACCAGACCCGCGAGAACATCAGCACCTCCATCAGCGAAGATGCTGCTACCTGGATGTTTGAAACCGCCAAGCCCGGCGATGTGAAGATGTTCTACAATGAAACCACCAAGACCTACTTCGTTGCCAAGCTCATCCTGAACGAGGACTACAACACCCTGAGTGCTATGCAGATCTTCATCTCCAACGAAGAAATCAGCCACGAAGGCCATGACCACGGCGAAGAAGACATTCCCGAAAGCGAAATGTCTCCCGAGGACAGTCTGGCTGCCGTTTTGGCTGGTCTGGAAGCTGACGGTTCCGAGGAAAGCTTCCGCAAGCTGGCTGAGACCCATAACGACAGCGACTCCATGGAAATGACCGATGCAAGCTATGCGTACATCAACGGTAACATCTCCACCGATGCCTTCCTGTGGTGCATGGAAGAGCGCGCTGCGGGCGACTACACCACCTTCGAGACCGAAGCCGGCACCTATGTGCTGTACATGCTGGAGAGAAGCGATTCCTATCGCTATCTGCGTGTCAATTCCACCATGGTTACTGAATGGCTGGAAGAAATCACCGAGGCTGCTATGGGCACCTGTGGCTTCGATATGGACGCTGCTATGAACGGTTCTGTCGGCATCATCATCGGCAACAGCAGCAGCAACAATAATATCTCTATCGGCTAATGAAAGACTAAAGGGTCGTGTTGCAAAACACGGCCCTTTTTTCGCAGGAGGATTTTTTATGAATCAAGCCTTTATCCGACAGGAAATGCTCTTGGGGCACGATGCTATGGAACGCCTATCCAAGGCTCATGTCATTGTCTTTGGCGTCGGCGGCGTGGGCAGCTACGCCGTGGAAGGATTGGCGCGGGCCGGCATCGGTGCCTTGACCTTAGTGGACAGCGACACGGTGGGCATCACCAACCTGAACCGCCAGCTCTGCGCCCTCCATTCCACCCTTGGTCAATACAAATCCGATGTCATGGCGGCACGGGTGCGAGACATCAACCCCGATTGTCAAGTGCGCTCCCTGACTCTGCTGTACAATGAGGAAAGCAAGGGACAGTTTTTCGACCGTCCCTACGATTATATTGTAGATGCCATCGATTTGGTTTCCTGCAAGCTGAGTCTGATTTGCACCGCAAGGGAGAACAACATCCCCATGATCAGTGCCATGGGCACAGGCAATAAGCTGGATCCCACTCAATTCTGCATTACAGACATTTCCAAGACCAGCGGCTGCCATTTGGCGCGCATTATGCGGCGGGAGCTTCGAGCCAGAGGCATTGACCATCATACGGTGTTGTTCAGCAAGGAGCTGCCCCAAACGCCCCTTTCCATGGAGGAACCGCCTCCCGGCCGCCGCTCCATTCCCGCTTCCCTGTCCTGGGTGCCCTCTGTCGCCGGCTTGATGTTAGCAGGTCATGTGGTGCAAGAATTGTGCAAATAAAAATACGCAGAGCTTTCACTCTGCGTATCGTGTGATCGGGGCTATAAGCCGGGTTCTGTCTTGACAGCCATCTATCTCGACGCAATGTTACCACTGCGCTCCAGCCACCCCCTGCAGACGGTCGGGCCAACCTATTGTCTGCCCACGGTGTTGCTCCGAATAGAGTTTACAGCATCACAATGTTCCCATGTGATGGGTGAGCTCTTACCTCGCCTTTCCACCCTTACTGCCAAACGGCAGCGGTTTATTTCTGTTGCACTTTTCCTGAAGTTGCCTTCGGCGGGCGTTACCCGTTATTCTTGCCCTGTGGAGCCCGGACTTTCCTCATGCAAGCACCTTTGGATGCAAGCACGCGGCTGTCCGCCCCGGTCACATTTTATATTGTACTTTATTTTTTGTCTCTTGTCAAACATTTCATTATAGGGTATAATAATAAAATAGAAATATATTTAGGAAATGAGGCGGGATTTTGGAACGCAAAGAATATTTTAATCGATTGAAGGGAAAAGAAGTCTTAGTGCTGGGCTTGGGTGTCAGCAATCGCCCCTTGGTGCGGCTGCTGCTGGATGCAGGCATTTCCGTCACCGGTTGCGATAAGACGCCAAGAGAAGCCTTAGACGGGGAGCTTTTAGATTTGGAACGGCAGGGTCTGCGTCTGCAACTGGGCGAAGGCTATTTGCAAAATCTCCACGGAGATGTTGCCTTTCGCACCCCCGGTCTGCATCCCAACACGCTGGAGCTGGTAGCCCTGCGGGAATCGGGTTGCCGTATCACCAGTGAGATGGAGGCATTTTTTGAGGTCTGTCCCTGTGAGATCATCGGTGTCACCGGCTCTGACGGAAAGACCACTACTACCACCCTCATTGCTGAAATGCTGCGCCATGCAGGACACACCGTTTGGCTGGGCGGCAACATTGGCACTCCCCTGCTGGATCAAGCGCATCAAATGCAGCCCACAGACAAGGTGGTTTTGGAGCTCAGCTCCTTCCAGCTCATGGATTTGCGCCATAGCTGTCACATTGCCGTTGTCACCAACATCACACCCAACCATTTGGATGTGCATCGGGATTACGAGGAATACATCGAAGCCAAGACTCATCTGTTTTGCAGGCAGAAGGAGGGCGATTGGCTCATTGTCAACGAGGACAACGAGGTCACACGGAGTTTCACCTCTGCCGCCCGTAGAAAGGCCTTCTCCCGTCAAAGAACGGACACGGATATCTATTTCCACGACGGCGTGATTTATCTCCATGGCGAGCCTCTGATGACGCGGGAGGACATTCTGTTGCCAGGCATGCACAATGTCGAAAACTACATGACCGCCATTTTGGCAGTCGAAGGCATGGTGCGTGCGGACGATATTTTGGCAGTTGCCCGCAATTTCGGCGGCGTGGAGCATCGCATTGAGTTAGTGCGCATCAAAGACGGTGTCCGCTTCTACAACGACTCCATCGCCTCCTCCCCCAATCGCACCATTGCAGGTCTGCGGAGCTTCACCCAAAAGGTCATTCTGATTGCGGGTGGTTATGACAAAAAACTACCCTTTGAAGCCTTGGGCGAGGAAATTTGTCGCTCGGTTAAGCTGTTAATTAGTACCGGTGCCACCGGCCCGCGCATTGCCGAGGCCGCAAGACAGGCAGGCCATCCGCCGAAAATCATCGAAATCGAGGATTTCTACGAGGCAGTTCGCTGCGCCGCTTCCTGCGCTGAAGATGGCGATGTAGTGCTGCTATCCCCTGCCGGCCCCGCCTTTGACAAATTCAAGAATTTTATGGTACGGGGTCAGGAATTCAAAAAGACGGTGATGGCCCTATGAGCGCCTGCACCGCCCTGATCGTTGCAGCGGGTCGTGCCTCCCGTATGCAGGGCATTGATAAAATCATGGCACCCTTGGGGGACATTCCCCTCATTTTGCAGACGGTGCGAGCCTTGGCTGCCTGTCCCGAGATTACAAACATCCTTCTCGTTACACGGGAAGATCTGATATCTCCCATCACTGAGTTGTGTCGGGAGGAAACAAAATTCACAAGAGCCATCGTCGGCGGCGAAACACGGGCAGAATCGGTGTTACACGGTCTGCAAGCAGTAGACACCCCTTGGGTCGCCATCCACGACGGTGCGCGCCCGCTGGTTTCCGTAGAGGTGGTCAGCAAAGCGGTAGCCACCGCCCAAGCCAAGGGAGCCGCCGCCCCCGCTATTGCCGTCAAGGACACGGTTAAAATCGCACAAAACGGGCAGGTGGAGCAGACTCCCGACCGCAGGCATCTCTTTGCGGTACAGACACCGCAGGTATTCTCCACGGAACGCATTTTGCAAGCTCTAAGGACAGTTTTGGCAGAAAATCTGCCCCTCACGGACGATTGCTCCGCCATGGAGGCTGTCGGACAGGCTGTATTTCTGACAGAGGGCAGTGAAGAAAACCTGAAAATCACCACGCCCACAGACTTACTGCTGGCGGAAGCCATTCTTGCAAGGAGGTCTGCCCAATGAGAATCGGCCACGGATATGATGTACACCGTTTGGTGACAGGGCGCAAGCTCATTTTAGGTGGTGTGGAAATCCCCCACACCTACGGTCTGGACGGTCACTCCGATGCGGATGTGCTGACTCACGCAGTAATGGATGCCCTCTTAGGTGCCGCCGCCCTGCGGGACATCGGCTACCATTTCCCTGACACAGACCCCCAATACAAGGGCATTTCCAGCCTGCGGCTGTTAGAGCATGTGCGAGAGCTCATCCACTCCCAAGGCTACACTTTGGGAAACCTGGATGTGACCGTATTGGCCCAGCGTCCCAAGCTAAAGGATTTTATTCCCCAAATGATTGAAAATATTGCCCACTGCCTCGGTGCTTCGGCCTCCCTGATCAATGTGAAGGCCACAACAGAGGAAGGTCTGGGCTTCACAGGCAGTGGCGAAGGCATCGCCTGCCACGCGGTCTGCCTGCTGATAAAAAGAGAGGAGAATCCCTATGTTTAAGCCCCAAAAAGAACCGATGAACCCCGCCAGAATGGCAGAACTGTGGACATATCTGAGCAACTGGGAACGGCGGCTTCGCAGAAATGTCCTGTTGTGTCGCATCATTCAGCCCCTCGGCTCGGTCATTTTCCTGCTGAATATGCTCCTTGTCACCATGAATTTCGCCATATACAAGGGCGGCGAGACAGTAGCAGAAGCCATGGCTAAGGTGCCCATCCTACCTTCCATGGTTGAGAATCTTCCCCGTGGCTCTAACGGTTCGGTAATCACCTTTTCCTTCTGCTTTGCCTTCCTGATTCCCTTGGCCATCAGCGGTGTAGTCTTTGGCATTCTCTATGTCATTGAACTGCAAAACAAGACGCCCATTGAGAGATTGTACGGTACAGAGGCCGAATGCGCCAAGGCACTGGCACACCGCGCCGAATCCGTTTATAGTCTGCGAAAAAAGCTGCCCCAATGGTCGATTTTCCTGGAGACCTCCCTGCTCACAGCCTTAACTGCATGGCCCATTCTCAAAATTTGTCTGCAATTCGCAGGCGGGGACGACCCCTCTGTGATTGGTGTAGCTCTGAGCTGCTTCGCATTGCTCATCTGCCTGTTTGTTTTGTTCTGGGTGTACGCAGGATTGTTTTGGGCGTTCTCCAAGCTGAATGCTCTGTACTACTTCTCTCCCAGCGAGTGGAAGCTGTGGCAGTTATTCAACGAGATGGACGAGTATTGGGAGAGCGTGGACGAAGTTGAATACAACCGTCGGGAGCAGACCGCGGAAAAACGCTCCAAGGACACCAATCAAAAATAACATCAAAAGGCAAGCCGTCCAAGGCTTGCCTTTTCTCATATCTATGCGTCAAGAATTTATGAGACGGGATTTTGCAATTTTCTATTCCAAAAATTGCAAAATCGCAACGCTTTTTGCGTTGCCTTTCTGTTAGAAATCAAACATTTCTATCAGAAAGCAGTATTAGAATCCGTAGGGACACCTCTCCCGAGGCATCCTCTGTCGGCTGACGCAAGACAGAAGAATTATCGTAATATCGCAATGCACCGTTTACGTAAGGTTTAGGACGCCTCGGAGAGGCGTCCCTACAGCGTGATATGCAAGTACATTTGTGGTAATCAGTGCCACGGGACGATGTAGGCATCGTCCCCTACAGCGTTGTATGCGGGTGCATTAAAAAGGAGCCGAGCAAAGCTCGGCTCCGGAGTTTATGCGATTTGGGGATTAGCCCTTGATGTTGCCCAGGTACTCAACAGTGATGTTGTTGGTGGTGGGCTCAGCGCTGATGTCGTTGGAAACAGTGACGGAGCCGTCGAACATAGCAGCAACCAGAGCAGCGTAGTCAGCCTGAGTGAAGGTGTCGGACCACTGAGTGCTTTCCATGGGGATCTGGACATAGTTAGCTTCGGGGTTGGAGCCATCAATGATACCCAGAGTAGAGATGTTGCCAGCGTAGTTAGCCCAGTTGCCGTCGATAACGACATCGGTCAGGGTGTCAACGGTGGTAGCATACAGACCCTTCATAGCGGAGGTAACAGTCATGCCTTCGACGTACAGGCCGTCGATAACGGGAGCCTGGTCGGTGTCAACACCGATAACCTTGCCGCCGACCTTCTGAGCAGCCTCAGCAGCGGAAGTGAAGATGCCGCCGCCGCAAGCGAACACCAGCTCGGTGCCGTCTGCATACCAGGTGTCCATCACAGCAGTGATGTCGGCATCGCCAAAGAACTGGCCGCCGTAGATGTACTTCATGGAAACTTCAACGCCCAGCTCGCCGGCAGCAGCGTCAGCACCCTGCACGTAGCCGTAGCCGAAACGCTGAACAGCGGGAACTGCCATGCCGCCCAGGAAGCCCAGCTTGGTGTAGCCCAGCTTAACAGCAGCGTAGCCAGCCATGTAACCGGACAGCTCTTCCTGGTAGACAGCGCAGTAGACATTGCTCATGTCGAAGTAAGCAGCCAGATCCCAGTTGTCGGGATTGTAGTCATAAGCCTCGCCTGCCATAGCAACAGCATTCTCGAGGATGTCGCCCTTAGCAACGTCCAGAGCGATGAACTTGACTTCGGGATACTGAGGAGCAACCTCAACGAGGGTGCCGCCGAAAGCGTAGCCGGGCATCACGATGACATTGAAGCCTTCAGCGATAGCCAGCTCGGTGGAAGCAACACGACCTGCGGTGTCGTTGCTGGTGGGCTTGTAGTACTTGAAGTCAATGCCGTTAGCCTCAGAGAAAGCCAGGCAAGCTTCGTAAGTAGTCTGGTTGAAGGACTGGTCGGTGATATCGCCGTAGTCAGTGATCATAGCAACCTTGTACTCGGGGACGGGGTCGGGCTCGCTGGAGGGCTCGGTGGTGGTGTCAGTGGGATCGTCGGTTCCCTGAGTTGTGGTGGGAGCGGTGGTGGTGGGATCGGTGGTGTCCTCTCCACAGCCTACGAACAGGCAGGCTACCATGGAGAGGGCCAGGAGAAGTGCGATGATTTTCTTCATTTTCTTAACCTCCAAATTTAATTATTAGCGGAAAACCGCTTGATACATTATTACACAAATTTCCGCAAAAATCAAGATGTGGACAAATTTTTGTATGCTTGCACAAAATCAGCCCTGTAAATCCATGGGAGAAAAGCTCATTGGCAGCAAATCGCTCAATTTTTTCTCTACATAAGTGCCATCTCCTGCACCGAGGTAAATGATAAAATTCTCCGTGCAGAACTCCCGCATCACCTGACGGCAGACACCGCAAGGAGTGCAGAGCTGCGCAGCAGGCTGTCCCTCGGGCCCGCCAACCACTGCGATGGCGGCAAAGTCCCGCTCGCCTTCGTAGACAGCCTTGAAGAATGCGGTGCGCTCGGCACAGTTAGTGGGGGTGTAGGATGCGTTCTCGATGTTACAGCCCTGATAGACCTTGCCATCCTTGGTGAGCAAGGCGGCACCCACGGCAAAGTGAGAATAGGGAGTATAGGCGTGTTCTCTGGCCTCCAGTGCAAGCTTTACCAATTCAGTTCCGGTCATAGCAGTACCTCCTTAAAGAATTTCCTTTACAAAGCTCTTGCCGGGAGTCTCATACTCTACGCCCAGCAGCTCAGTCACGGTGGCGGCGATATCCGCAAAGCTCATGCGGGTACCCAAATTCACAGGCTTCACACGCTTGCCTGCAATCAGCAGGGGCACATATTCCCGCGTGTGGTCGGTGGTAGCGGTATAAGCGGGGTCACAGCCGTGGTCGGCGGTAATCATAACGATATCGTCCTCGCCCAACTGTGCCATAAATTCGGGGAACCAGCGGTCAAACTCGTTGAGGGCTTCCGCATAGCCGTCAATATTGCGGCGATGGCCATAGAGCATATCGAAGTCCACCAAGTTGATGAAGCACAGACCGTTGAAGTCCCGCTTGGCATATTCCATGGTCTTGTTCAAGCCATCGGTGTTGCCCTTGGTGTAGACATGCTCGGTGGTTCCATGCCCTGCGAAGATGTCGTAAATCTTGCCAACTGCCAAGGAATCCTTACCTGCGGCCTTGATGGCATCCAGCATGGTCTGTGTGGGCGGCTCCAAGGAGAAGTCATGGCGGTTGGTGGTGCGGTAGAAGCCGTCCTTGGCATTACCCAAGAAGGGACGGGCGATGACACGGCCTACGCCGTGCTTGCCGACCAACAGCTTGCGGGCAATACGGCAGTATTCATACAGGGTTTCGGGAGGTACGATGTCCTCATGGGCAGCTACCTGGAACACGGAGTCGGCAGAGGTGTAAACGATCAAATCACCGGTATCCAAATGCTGTTGACCATAAGCCTCCAGCACAGCGGTGCCGGACCAGGGAGCATTGGCCAACACACCGCGGCCTGTAGCCTTGCGGAAGGGCTCCAGCAGCTCCTCGGGGAAGCCGTCGGGATAAGTGGGCAGGGGATGCTCGGAAACAACGCCGGCAATCTCCCAGTGACCAATGGTGGTGTCCTTTCCCATGGAAGCCTCATGCAGACGGGCATAAGCACCCTTGGGAGCATCTGCAGAACCCAAATAGTCCACGGAATCAATATTACCCAAGCCGTAGGAAATCAGGTTGGGAATGTGCAGCTTGGCAGAGGTAGAGCAGCTACGCAAGGTGTTGACGCCCACATCGCCGAAGCTCTCGGCATCGGGCATGGCACCGCAGCCGCAGGAATCCAGTACAAACAAAAATACTCGTTTCATGGCTTACTTCTCCAGCTTCACAGCAGTTTCCAACGCGACCTGCATCATTTCACGGAAAGAGGTCTGACGCTCCTCGGCGGGCAGCTCCTCGTGGGTCAGCATATGGTCGGAGATGGTGCAGATGCACAGAGCATTCTTGCCCCAGCGGGCAGCGGTAGCGTAGAGGCCGGCAGCCTCCATCTCGCAGGCCATAACGCCCATCTTCTTCCACATTTCCACGGTGTCCAAAGGCTGAGGCATACCCTCGTCGTCGTTGTAGAAGTTGTCGGTGGAAAGGACATTGCCCACATGATAGGTGGCACCCACTTCTTCGCAGGACTCTACAGCCTTGCGCATCATTTCATAGCTGGCAATGGGAGCATAGGTGCCGTCCAGATGATACTGGTGCATGAAGTTGGAATCGGTGCAGGCACCCTGTGCAATGACGATATCACGCACATGGATGTCGGGGTTGATGGAGCCGGCAGAGCCGACACGGATGATGTTGCGCACGCCATAGGCATTGAACAGCTCGTAGGAGTAAATGCCAATGGAGGGAATGCCCATGCCGGAGGCCATAACGCTGACCTTCACACCCTTGTAGGTGCCGGTATAACCCTGCACACCACGGACATCGTTCACCAGAACGGGGTTTTCCAGGAAATTCACAGCAATGTAACGGGCACGCTTGGGATCGCCGGGCATCAGAACGGTCTGACCAAAATCCTCGGGTCTTGCATCAATATGGGGAGTGGGGTAATTCATATGTATTCTCCTTTTCAGAAATTAGGCAAGCTCTAAAAATTGATTTTTAGAGGTGCCCATTATTTAACTTTTCTATGTTCCTGGATATTGCGGATCCAGCATTTGTGGCACATGGCTATGTACCTGTCATTACCGCCCAGCAGGAGCTGATCGCCTTCCGTGACGATATAGCCCTCCGCATCAATACGGGCATTGGTGGTCGCCTTCGCACCGCAATCGCAGATGGCTCTGATTTCTGTAATGGTATCAGCCACCTCAAACAGACGACGGGAGCCTTCAAACAGTGTGCTGAGGAAGTCCGTCCGCAGACCGTAGCAAAGCACGGGGATGTCATGCAGGTCCACGATGGTGCGAAGCTGATCGATTTGGGCAGCGGTCATAAACTGACATTCATCCACAATGATGACATCCACCTTCCCCCGATGAGGCAGCAGCTCAGTAATATCTGCCTCGGGGCCAAGGGCTTCCGCTACAGATTCCAGGCCGACACGGCTTCGCAAAATCGTCTCGCCGTCCCGCTTGTCCGCCGCAGGCTTGATCAGCCAAACCCGCATACCGTTTTCTTCATAGTTATACTTGGTAATCAGCGCTTGCGCCGTCTTGGACGAGCCCATAGCACCGTATTTGAAGTAGAGTTTCGACATAGTTTCCCTCCTTCGTAATCTGGTTAGACTATTATACAGGATTTTTTTCATTTATGCAAGAACAATTCCACTTACTTGCAATATTTGGCTGAATATTTGATACAATGCAACCCAAAAAAGCAGAAAAGCTGCCCATTTCGGGCAGCTTTTAGACTGTCAGACACCTTATAGCGGAGGTTCACAAACCTCCCGCGCAAATTATAAGTTTCGTTTTAGTGTAAATTTTCGACGAATCCGAAATATTTCGGTGGTGGGCGATTCGTGAATCGCCCCTACTTGTAACATTCAAAACCTTCTGCGCCCCGTAGCGCGCGGCATCCTTGACGCGCTTGTATTCACAGCCAAATTTGCGTCAACAGTATCAAACAAGCCTCTCAAGAAAATTTCGGCGAAAGCCGACAACTACTCCCCTGACCACATTTTAATAACCTCTCCTGTATCCTGCCGCACCGCAAAGGACAAACAGCCGCCCGGGTAACTCGGCTCTTCCGTATATGTGACAACCCACACACGGTCTTCCGTATCTAATGTGACCATGACCAAAGATAAATCAGGTAACAAATGCTGTGCCTGAAAGCTTTTCAGATAGACTTCTGTAACCTGTATAGCTGTTTCTGCATTTGGCACACAATCATGCACAAAGGGAAGTTCCGGATTTTCCCATTCATTGTCAGGATAAATCCCCTCCTCGCGGAGAATACCGTTGCTATCATACCACCACTTAATGTGTAATCCTGTATCATTCCGAATCTCTTTGGGAGTGGTGGGATAGTCCTTTTCGTTTTTGCATGCCCCAAGATTAAGCAACAACATAAATGCACATATCATTGCAATTCTCTTCATTTCTCCCAACTCCTTTATGGAATTCAAATCATTAAGACTCGGCACGGGGCCCATCCCTCCGCGTGCATTTTCGCATGACATCGTAGCGCGCGGCATCCTTGACGCGCTTATACGCACAGCCAAATTTGTGCAACCCCGATTCTGCACACTGCCTGCCGCTTTGCGGTCGAAATAGCAGACCGTTCATGGCTACGAGTGGAAATCGATAGTGCCTATTATCGCAACACAAGGAATGGTTTTCTGCGCTATTTTTCAATACTAAAAACACTTTCCCCTGATTGGGTAAGAAATATCATGTCGTCATTGGGAACATTGTAGATGTACAAATGCCTCTCGGGAACGGTATAACAATAGTTCAGCGCATAGACCATCCACGGGTGCGCTTTGCTAATCAGGAGGCAACTATGTTGCTCCGTTTTATCAATCATAACCCAGCCGGTGTCTGCATAGCATGCCTCCGTGTGATACTCCCAAATCTTTTCCAGTTCCTCCTGAGATACCTCTCCCTGAGTCGGTTCAATTCTGAAGTCCTTGGGAGAATAAGCGCAGATGTCCATCGATATATCTTCGGCAACATACCACGATAACGCACCGCCGTCTTCTATCAAAATCAATGCCTCAATTTCATCTTCTTTTATCGCATATACCGTTGTACCATCCTTCATGGTGCCGATACTCTCCCCATAAGAACAATCTAACAACCAAGTGCAAGATGCACCCTCCGGCTGTGTTGCCTTCACAAATACCCGTTCCTGATAAATCAGCCAAATTTTACCGTCCAAAAACTCCACATAGCTTAAACCACCCACAGATTGCTCTTCGAGGGAGCGATGATTGTAGTCGGTGGCCTGTTCTATCGAGCTTGACACGCAGCCCATAAGGGAAATCAACATAGCGGCAATCCATGCCCAATTCACAATTTTAAAAAACTTCATACACACCTCCCTTTCCGCAACACCGTCTGCTATAGAATCCACAGCATGAGAAACTGCTTTACTCCGTCAATGGCAAGTCCCTCCCGATGGTAATGAGACCAGAGTAAATATTCACTACCCATATCATCTGTAAGAACCAACGCATATCCACCGCTACCGGGATCATACTCAAAAATAGAATTGACCGTTTCCGGTGATAGGTATTCCATTCTTGCAGACACAATTTGCAAATCCTCAGATTTATCGTATCCTAAAACATTAAAAAGTATCTGCATATACCTATACGCCGAAGTGGTTTCTTCTTCCGAGGATTCGACACAGCTTTCCACAAATTGCCACTCTTGCTCTGAAAAAATCTTTTCCCAATGCTCACCCCTGTACCAAGACACAAACACAACCAGAAGGACACCCAATACCATAATTACGGTAAGTGCTAAAAATATAACCGTCGTCTTTCTGCGTATTGAGGAAACTTCCTTTTCGATGTTAAAATCTTTTGCTCGAAATGGCTGCATCCAATCATTCACAATATCCCCTCCAGTGTACATCCTCATTCTTAGCCCTCACTGGGATAACACAACCACAGCAACAGGCACGCTATCAGCAATGTCACAACTGACATCCACCAAGGTCTGCGGCAGCCCTTATGCCGCTCTATTTGCCAAGGAATTCAAACAGCAATCGTTCTCCGTTCCTATAAACACAACGAAATATGCCATTCCTCCAAACAATATATTCGTTTCCGCAGACATCCTGAAGCTTCAGGGCATAATCACGCAAAAACAGCTTGCTGTATGCATCTGTTTCCTTCCCAGAGAAGAAGATCACTTCGGCAGATACTATATCAATGAAAATTGGTTCTCCTTCCCACTGAGAATCAAACAGTACAAGTAAATAGTCCATAGCACCAAGAGGCCCTATCGCACCGCGTCTTCCAGCCAGAGGAGAATTGTAAATCGCATCCTCTACAAGAATCTCGTCTTCCAAACGAAAGGCACTACCAAAATGAGGAATTCGATCCATTTGAGGATAGGCTAAGGTATAGCAAGTCACCAAAAAGACTACGACGCCAATAAAGGCAACCACACCGGCAATAGTAGTGCCTTTCCTTGAAATTCCTGCGCGTGGTGCACGAGGATCTTTCCCATCGAATTGTTTCATTTCAAATTCCATAATGTTCTCCGGTATATCAAAGGTTTCCCCTCAGCCCTCGCTGGGATAACACAGCCACAGAAGAAGGCACACCAGTAACAGGGTCAAAACAGCCGTCCACCAAGGTCTGCGGCGGCGGCCCTTATGCCGCTCACTGCGTTCCAGCAAATCCTCCTCGATCTGCCCAAGGACGGAAAACAATTCCATTCGATTCATAAGTACCCCTCCTGTTCCAAGAGCTTGCGCAGCTTTTCACGGCTGCGGTGCAGCGACACGGCGACATGGTTTCGTTTCATACCGTAAGACTGCGCGATTTCTTCTATGGTCTCGCCAAAGAAGTAGCGGCGTAGAAAGACATTGCCCTCTCGTTGAGGCAAGTCACGGACGAAGGCATTGATCCGCGCGCCCAATTCCTTTTCTAAAAGCACGGACTCCGCATCCTCCGCTCCTCCCAAACATTCTGACAGCTCATCAATAGCTGTAGGCAGAGTCCCATTGCCACGCTTTTGCGCATAACGCCGCCGACAGAAATCACAGGCGGCTCGACGGGCGAGCTTGAGCAAATACATCCGCAAGGAAACAGGTCGATGGGGTGGAATGCTGTTCCAAGCGCGAAGCCATGTATCGTTGACACATTCCTCGCTGTCCTCCCGATTCCCCAGAATACTCTCAGCCATACGCAGACAGTCCTCGCCGTATTTTTTGCGACTCTCCTCCACCGCCTCAGGTTTACGCAGCCGGTATAGCTCTATAATTGCAGCATCCTTCAAAACGCCACCCCCTTCCAATTCCTTTCACCCTATAAGTCGAAAAATCTCAGACAGAATTACAATGATTTTCAATTTTTTTAATACAAAAAATGCCCTCTGCGCTGATTGGCAGAGGGCATGATTTTTTTAGGAGAGGGTTGCGTGGAGCACGGCCTTGATGGTGTGCATACGGTTTTCGGCCTCGTCGAAGACGATGGACTGCTTGCTCTCGAAGACCTCGTCGGTGACTTCCAGAGCTTCCAAGCCGAAGCGCTCGCCCATTTCCTTACCGATTCCCGTATTCATGTCGTGGAATGCGGGCAGGCAGTGCATAAAGACGGCGGTTTCCTTGGCACCGGCCATGAGCTTGGCATTGACCTGGTAGGGCAGCATCTTGTTGATGCGCTCTTCCCATGCAGACATGGGCTCGCCCATGGAAACCCACACATCAGTATAGATGATGTCGGCATTTTCCACAGCCTTCATGGGGTCGGTCTCGAATGCCAAAGTGCAGCCGTTTTCGGCAGCGATCTTCTCGCACTTTTCAATCAGCTCGGGCACGGGGAAATATCCCTCGGGGCCGCAGGCGACAAAGTCCAGACCCAGCTTTGCACAGCCGATCATCAGGGAGTTTGCCATATTGTAACGGCAGTCGCCCATAAACACGAACTTCTTGCCCTTCAATTCACCGAAATGCTCCCGAATGGTCAGCATATCCGCAAGAATCTGCGTGGGATGATACTCATTGGTCAGGCCATTCCAAACAGGTACACCGGCGTGCTTTGCCAGCTCTTCCACGATCTCCTGACCGTAGCCACGGTACTCAATGCCATCATACAGGCGACCCAAAACACGGGCGGTATCGGCAATGGATTCCTTCTTGCCGATCTGAGAACCACTGGGATCCAGGTAGGTCACATGCATTCCCAAATCATGGGCAGCGACCTCGAATGAGCAACGGGTGCGGGTGGAGGTCTTTTCAAAAATCAATGCAATGTTCTTGCCCTTCAGTGTATCGTGGGCAATGCCTGCCTTCTTTTTGGCCTTCAGATCAGCAGCCAAATCGATCAGAGCGGTGATTTCCTCGGGGGTAAAGTCCAACAGGGTCAGAAAGTGTCTGTCTTTGAAATTCATGGGTTTCCTCCTTTAGCTGCGGCACAGCGCTTTATCGTCTGTACAGCGGTTTTTAATACATCCATGGGTATATTCAAGGGAGGCAGGAGGCGAATTTTGTCCTTTGCCGTCGTCACCAGCACGCCCTCGGATAACAATTCTTCGGCAAATTCCCTTGCCGCCACGGGGGGCACAAAGCCCAACATCAAGCCCAAGCCGCTGAACTGAGAAATGCCCTCGGCTTGTTCCAGTTCTTTTCTAATGTAAGCACTGCGTTCTTCCACGCCGCGCAAAAAGTCAGCATCCAGCCGACACATAATCTCTACACCGCCGGCACAGGCAACAGGATTTCCACCAAAGGTGGAGCCATGCATTCCGGGCTGCAAGACCTCTGCAACGCGCTCACCCAACAGCGTAGCACCAATGGGTAGACCGCCGCCAAGTCCCTTTGCCGTTGTGACGATATCCGGATGCAAATTGTAGTGCATATAGCCGTAAAGCTGACCACTGCGTCCGTTGCCAAGCTGCACCTCGTCGGTTATCAGCAAAAGATTATGTTTTTCTACACATTTTTGCACAAACTCGGCAAATTCTCTGCCAATAGGCATCACGCCGCCCTCTCCCTGCACCACTTCCAGCATAATTGCGCTGCAGGGGTAGTCGTGAAGCAAGCGTTCCAAGCCTACCTTGTCTCCCACCTCACAGTGGAGGAAGCCGGACAGCAACGGTCCGAAATCACGGTGATACACCTCCTGCCCTGTGGCAGAGAGGGTGGCTATGGTTCTACCGTGAAAGCTGCGATTCAAAGTGATAATGTAGGATTGGGGCAGACATTTCTCCGTTTCAGCCCATTTACGAGCCACCTTGATGGCACACTCGTTGGCCTCTGCGCCGGAATTAGAGAAAAACACACGAGACAGGCCGGTTCGTTTGCACAAAACCCGTGCCAGCTCTGCCGCAGGAGCGGATTCATAGAGATTGGAACAGTGCTGTAGCCTCAACAACTGCTCCATAACAGCCTTCGTCCAGCCCTCATCACAGTAGCCCAGCAGATTCACGCCGATGCCACTGCCCAAATCGATATATTCCTTCCCTTGTGCATCATAAGCAAGAGCGCCCTTGCCGCTCACGAGCTCCAAGGGGAAGCGTTTGTAAGTATTGGCTAAACAGCTCTCCATGGAAGACCACCTTCCCTTTCCCCATTATACTCCATCCGCCCGAAAAAGGCAAGTTACATTTCACTCTGTTCGGGCCAATAGTTGATACATCTTGCCTCAGGCGCAACCTGCTTTAACAGCTCGTAAATGCGGATATGATAATTCTTATGATAGAACATACAGTTCTCATAGTCCTTAGAGAGATAATCGTTGGGATTTGTCTCCAAGGCGTGCGCCCGACAGCCGCCCATGCACAGATGGGCATATTTGCAGGCACGACATTCCGGATTGTGCTCGAAATAGTCCTCAACCTTAATATCCACAGCCCCTAAATATCTGGGATCCGTGAGGGCTTCCCGCAGGCCATCCTTCACATTGGGCATCTGCACACAGGGCGTTTCCTGGCTTGCCACATAGAGGCAGGGCATGACCTTACCGTCTGCTGTAATATATACAACATTATGAGTGGGCAGGCACAGATAATCACTGCACTTTTTGCAACCATTGGCGGGAATGATACGATATTCCTTCCCGCTCTGATCCATCGTCTGGAAGAAGCGGTTCAGCACCAACTGGACAGGAGCACCATCGGCGTAGAACTGGGGCAGATAGTCGAAGAAAGCGGCGTAAAGCTCCTCAGCGGTGATATTAAAATCACTGCCATACTTCTCCCACTCACCAAAATTCGTCATACGATTCACAATGACATGGCGCACACCAACGGAAGCCAAGCGGTTCACGCTGTCGCGAATGACACCCTTATTCAGCTTGTGGATGGTCATGGCACTGCCGGTATAGAAGCCTCGTTTTGCAAGCAGCTCAAACTTCTTCATCAGCACCCGCTCTGCTCCGTCAATGCCTCGCAGCCAGTCATGCCAACCTTCCGTACCATCGTAGCTCATAAAAATACGCGGATGCAAATTGCGGCTCTCCAACTCGTCAACAAAGCGTTCGTTGACCAGCAGACCGTTAGTAGCAATTCCTACCACATCGATTCCCTTGGCAATCAAGGCATCTACAAGCTGGAAGAAATCCGGACGCACCAAAGGCTCGCCGCCGGTCAGACCAACGCGGCTGATACCCATCTCTGCCATCTGATCGATGAGGCGCATACATTCCTCGTGACTCATTTCGCCAAATTTTGCATCGGGTGCAGAGAGGAAGCAATGCTTGCACTTCATATTGCAGCGACCTGTGATCGCCCATTTTGCTGTGGGGCGCAGGGGGGTGTCAAAGCGGTGCATCAGCTGACGCTGTTCCATAGCGGTACCGTAGCTGCATTTTTCTACTACGCCTCGTTCCACAAGGTTTAAAACGGCACGGCGCAGGGCAGGTGTCACAGCGAAGCAATGAATATCCACACGGCCGTTACAAATCTGCACCGCAGAATTTTCCAACTCCGTGGTCGGGATCACCGCAGCCTTGTTTTGGTCAAACACAGCAAAGGGAATGTCCTGCCAAGCCCGCAGAAAGAAGTTAGGTTTGAGAATATAATATTCCGCCTGCTTGCGCTCTTCTGCCGTTTCCGAGGCAGTAAGCAGTTCCAACTGTTTTACAAAATCCATAATGACCTCCAAAAACCTTTTGTTTCCCCAAAGGTTCTGCAACAAATCTCTCGGGAAGCAAAACATTAAGTGAAGGCCCGTTGCAAAATCTGAGATTTTACAACGGGCCAGCTTTACCAAACTTGACGAATTACATCAGGGGCAGCTCAGCTTCGCAATCGCCCTGGATAAAGGTCTGCTCGGTGGTAGAGGTGGTCAGAACATCCTCAGTGCTGAACATCTTGACTTCCATTTCGGGAGCTACAAACTTCATTATGTGGTCCTCCTTTCCAAAAGAATGTACAAACACTTAAAAAGTGGTAGTACCAAATAGGTCTTGCGATCAGCAGGATCTTACTTAGCGAAGTAAGCCTTTGCGCTGTCGGAGTAGGCGAACAGGGCCTTGCACAGCTCAGCCAGAGCACCGGCAGTGTTCTTAGCGGCGTAGGTCTCTGCACTGTAGCGCAGGGTCTCAGTCAGCTGGGTCTCGCCCTCGAAGACAGCAACTTCAACAGCGGTACGCAGCTCGGAAGCCAGCAGGCCGTAGAAGGTGAATGCGTAGTACTTACGGGTTGCAGTTACACTGTAAGCCTCGGGACCTTCCAGCACAACGGTCTTCATCTCGCCGTTGCTGCCTTCGTAGGTAACCTTCATGGTCAGGCTATTGATGTCGCCGGTGTAGTTGATGGCATTGAACACGAACTTCAGACCAACCTTGGAAGCCAGGTCAAGAGTCTTGCCAACCCAAGGCAGAGCGGGAGATTCGATATCGCCCAAGAAGCTGTCGGTTTCAGCGAAGGTCAGAGCGGAGGTGTCGCTGAGGTATGCCTTCTGCTCCTCGGTCATAGCAGCATCAACCAGAGCGTCGGTACGGTAATTCTTGTAGCTCTGAGCCTGTGCACCGTAGCGCAGCAGGTCAGCACACAGAGTCAGCATGTAGCTGTCGGTGCTCTTTTCCATCATAGCGTAAGCATAGGTGGAAACACTGTAGCTATCGGTCAGGGAGATGTACTCAGCGCCGTCCTTGGTCATATGCAGAACAGCTTCAACCATGTCACCCATACGAATGGCGGTAATGCCGGTCAGGGTGAAGTAGTAGTAGCTACCCTTGACAACAGGCTCGATCTGTACAACGGAAGTACCAACCAGTTCGTTGCCGGAATACTCGGGCAGGACGCACTCCAGATAGTAGGTATCGTAGTTAGCCATAGCGGACTTGAGGACAGCGAAGGTGATGGAAATGTCGCTGGCCAGATCCAAAGTGTGGAAAATCTTAATGGTCTCGTCCACAGAGGGAGCAACAACCAGAGTATCACCGCAGTTGGTGCAGGTGCCGTCAACATAGTTGTGGCCCAGAGCGGGGATTTCCTCGGTCTTCTCAACTGCGCCGCAAACGGTGCAGGCGTAAGTCATCACGCCGGCTACATCGCAGGTGGGAGCAGTGGTCTCAGTGCCGACATAGTTGTGGCCCAGAGCGGGAACAGCTTCAGTCCAAGTCTTGCCGCAGTCAGCGCAGGTGTAGGTCAGTTCGCCCTCTGCATCGCAGGTGGGAGCAACAGTTTCCTCGGAGGTAGCATTTGCATGGGTGCACTCGGGAGCAACAGCACCGGCATTCAGCTTGTAGATTGCAACAGCTTCCTGAGAAGCACTGCTGTAGCAAGCGAAGAGGTCGCTGCTGACATTGTACTGCATCACGCCACGGGAGGTATTGGCAACATTGGTGACGGTCATAACGCCATCAACAAGCTCAATAGCCCAGTAGCCATACTCGTCCAGCTCAGCCTGAGCCTGCAGACGGTTAGCAGTGGTAGCATTGGTGTACAGATACTTGGCACCATCGAAGAAGGTCCAAGCACCAGTCTCGCCACCCAGAGTATAGGCGCGAACAGCGGATTCACCGGCGAGGGTGATGGTTCCGTCAACGACAGTGACAACCTCGGTCTTGATGTTGTTGCCGGAAGCATAAGCGAGCATTGCGTGGTAGTTGCCATCACTGTCAGCTACAGCAGAAACGAAGATGATTTCGTCGCCTGCGGTCAGGGTAGCGGGATCGGTGACAAGAACATACTTCTGATCAGCGGGGATAGCCTCGCCGCAGTTGGTGCAGGTGCCGTCAACATAGTTGTGGCCCAGAGCGGGAATGGTCTCGGTCTTCTGAGAACCACAAACGGTGCAGGTGTAGGTCATCACGCCGGTAGCCTCACAGGTGGGCTCGGTGGTAACGACGCCTTCATCATTAGAGTGGCCCAGAGCAGGAATGATTTCCTTCCAGGTCTTGCCGCAATCGGCGCAAGTCCAAGTCCGCTCGCCTGCTTCGGTGCAGGTGGCAGCAACAGTCTCTTCGGAGGTAGCGTTGGGATGAGTGCAGAAGGCTTCGCCATCGTTCAGCTTGTAGATAACAACAGCCTTCTGTGTTGCGCTGGCATAGCAAGCGAACAGATCGCTGCCTGCATTGTACTGCATCAGTCCACGCTCAGTGTTAGCAACATTGGTGATGGAAGTGATGCCTTCGGTGATGTCAATGTTCCAAGTGCAGTATGCGTCCAGCTCAGCCTTAGCCTGCAGACGGTTAGCAGTGGTAGCATCGGTGTACAGATAGTTAGTGCCATCGAAGAAGGTCCAGGCGCCGGCTTCGCCGCCCAGGATGTAGGCGCAAACAGCGGAACCCTGTTCCAGAGAGATGACGGTGCCGTCAATGGTAACAGCCTCGCCCTTGACATTGTTGCCGGAGGCATAGGCCTTCATTGCATAGAAGACTTCGTTGTCAGCTTCGGCTGCAACGATGATGATTTCGTCGCCGGCTACCAGGTCGGCAGCATCGGTGACCAGAACATACTGCTTGCCAGCGGGCTGTGCAGCACCGCAGATGGTGCAGACACCGCCTTCGTAGTTGTGGCCCAGAGCAGCGACTTCCTCAGTCTTGGTTGCGCCGCAAACGGTGCAGGTGTAAGTCATCACGCCGGCGGTCTCGCAGGTGGGAGCAGTGGTCTCGACGCCTTCGTCAAAGGAGTGGCCGATAGCGGGAACAGCTTCAGTCCAAGTCTCTTCGCAATCGGGGCAGGTCCAGGTGAGCTCGCCTTCTGCTTCGCAGGTGGGAGCTACGGTTTCCTGAGAGGTAGCATTGGCATGAGCGCAAACAGGAGTGCCGTCGCTCAGCTTGTAAATGGTAACAGCCTTGTATGCCTTGTTGTAGCAGGAGAAGAGCTGGCTGGAGCTGGAGTAGTTGAGCTGCAGCATGCCACGCTCGGTGTTAGCCACATTGTTGATGGACATAACGCCCTCAACCATCTCGATGGTCCAGTAGCCGTACTCGTCCAGCTCAGTATAACCCAGCAGACGGTTAGCAGTGGTATTGTTGGTGTACAGGTAGTTGGTGCCGTCAAAGAAGGTCCATGCACCGGCCTCGCCGCCCAGAGTATAGACGCCAATGCCATTCTCGGAGGTAGCGGTAATGCTGCCGTCCTCGGCGGGAGTCACAGCAACACTCTTGACATTGTTGCCGGAAACATAGGTCAGCATAGCATAGTAGTTGCCGTCAGCCATAGCTTCAGCGGAGACGAAGATGATCTGGTCGCCGGCCTTCAGGTTGGCAACATTGGTAACGGGAACAAAAGCCTTGTCAGCGGGCTCAGCCTCGCCGCAGTTGGCGCAGACGCCGTCCACATAGTTGTGGCCCAGGGCGGGGATGGTGACTTCCAGAACAGAACCGCAAACGGTGCAGGTCAGATTCTTCACACCGGCAGCGGTGCAGGTAGCGGGAGTGATCACAGTCTCCTCGTTGCTATGAGCGGCCTTGGGAGTGGTCTCAGTCCAGGTTGCTTCGCAGTCGGGGCAGGACCAGGCGATTTCGCCGTTAGCGGTGCAGGTAGCAGCTACAGTTTCCTCGGAGGTAGCATTGGGGTGGGTGCAAACTGCAGTGCCTTCGCTCAGCTTGTAGATGTTAACGCCCTTCTGGGAAGTGCTGGCATAACAAGCGAACAGGTCGCTGCTGGAGTTGTACTGCATCACGCCGCGGGAGGTGTTGCCAACATTGGTAATGGCGGTAACACCTTCGGTGATTTCGATGGTCCAAGTGGCATACTCGTCCACTTCGGCCTTGGCCTGCAGCTGATTCTTATCGGTGCCGCTGGTGAACAGATAGTTGGCACCATCAAAGAAGGTCCAAGCACCGGCTTCGCCGCCGAGAACATAGCGGCAAGCTGCGGAGTCGGCAGCCAGGGTGATGGTTTCGCCAACAACGGTGACAGCCTCAACCTTGACATTATTGCCGGATTCATAGGCCTTCATGGCATAGTAGCTGTCATTATCGGCCACAGCGGAAACGAAAAGGATTTCGTCGCCTGCAGCCAGGGTGGACGCGTCGGTGACTAAGGTGTAAACCTTATCGCCATCGGCGGCGCTGGAGGTAAGGGCGATGCCGGACAGCATGGACAATACCATTGCAATCGCGAGCATCATGCTGAGGATACGCTTTTTCATGGATACACTCTACTCCTTTTTTATAATAGTTGCGGGGGTAATTACAAAGTCTGCAGAGCAGACAGATGTACAAGGTATGGTAGAAACGCATACAACCTCATTGAACATATAGATTATAACAGCAAGCTTTGGAAACATCAACTGTTTTTCCCAAAAAAGTGCAACAAAGAAAAAATATAGTTGTTTCTGATAAATCCATCTCAGTTTTTGGATAATGAATTCAGTGCGCCTGTCCAATTCTTCCGCGCCCCAGACAAAAATGCAATGCGTTGCGCCTTCTCCGCCTCGGGAAGGGCGGCAATGGGCTCAAAATTCCACACTCCGCGATAGGAGATTTCTCCCAATGCCCGCAGCACAGGCTGCCAAGAAATATTTCCCTCTCCCGGGAACAGATGCAGATCCTCCTTCCCCTGCTCTCCTTTTCCGTAATTATCATTCAGGTGCAGGGTGAACAAATTTCCACGGAACGCCCGAATCATGGCAGGAATATCCTGTCCGCTGAGATTGGCATGACCCGTATCCAAACACAAACCCACATGGGCACTGCCGATGTCCCTGACCAGAGCCAGCATATCCTCGGCCGTGGTGTAGGGATAGGGTAAATCACCTTCCTTCTGCACATGATGGGAGTCAAAGGTGTTCTCTAAATTCAGGCACACGCCCCAACGCTCCGCCGCAGGGGTCAAATCATGGAACCAGCGCACATTCCAATCATGAATGCGCTCGCGCATGGCGGCACTGTCTACCCGTTCCCGTTGGCGTACGGGGTGGAACACCAAATGAGGGCAATCCAGCATGGCGCAGGCCTCAATGCAGCGATAATATAACTCCCACGGTGCTTCATAGCGAAAGTCTGCGGGAATATCCTGCACCCAGGGAGCATGGGCTTGTGTGATGGGTAACTGCAAACGGCGGGAGATGCTCACAAGCTCCCGTACCCAATCCCGCCAATTTTCCCGCAGCAGAGGCGCATCGAAGCCCACGCTGTAGAGGTGCAGAGGGAAATCCAGAGAAGTAAAGCCTGCCGCTTTCAGTTGTTCCATGGCACTATCCATGCCCGTCCGTTCACAAAACGATGCCATTGCGCTGCTGATTTTATGTTGCATAGAATTCATCCTTGTTGTATAATCTAATATATTGAATAGTATACCATTTTCAAACCGCCTTGTCAATCGTCTTGCACGAGGCGGCAAGTGAGGTTCCGATATGCAAAAAATCTATTATAGGCTGCATCGCATCCTGCGGGAGCTGGGTCGTTACCATGTTTCCCTCTACGCAACCAATGCCTCTTTTTACATTATCCTGGCAGTATTTCCCACGCTCATGCTTTTGGTAGGGCTGCTGCCCTTCATCGGCTACGGAGAAGCGGATCTGCTGCGCGCCATGGAAGGACTGGTTCCGCAAGTGATATACCCACTCATCGAACGGGTGGTCACGGATATGAGCTCCAACAGTACGGGCGCACTGCTGTCTGCTACAGCACTGGTTGCCATATGGTCCTCCTCCCGCAGTGTCAACTGCATTCAGCTCGGTCTGAACAGCATCTATGGTCTGCGGGAAAGCCGCTCCTATCTTGTCAGGCGATTGACAGGAATGCTCTATATGCTCTTTCTGCTGTTGGCTCTGCTGTTGACCCTTATCGCTCACGGCTTTGGACGGGAAATCGCCGCCTTCTGCGCCCGGCAAAACATCCCTCTCTTACGGCTGATTGCCCGTATTCTTCAATTTCGCGGATCGATTCTTTTGGTGCTTCTCACCCTGCTTTTTACTGCCATCTTCTGTACCTTTCCCAACAAAAAATTGCCTATCCGCAGCGCATTTCCCGGTGCGGCACTGGCGGCCCTCGGTTGGCTGATATTTACGCGGGGCTTTTCCTACTATGTTCGTATCTCCAGCTCCTACTCTGCCCTCTACGGCAGCTTGTCCACCATTGCCATGGGAATGTTCTGGCTGTATATCTGTATCTCCATCCTGTTTTATGGCAGTGTCCTGAATCTCTGGCTGGAACGACGAAAATAATCCCCGTATTCAAGTGAATACGGGGCATTTTTTACACAGTCCGTTCAAAACCCAAATAGCGAGTACCTTGGAAGCTGAGGCGGCCGTTGTCGCCTTCTACCAGCAGTCCGTACTCCTGCCCACTCATGGACAGCTCCATGCGGTCGCCGCTTTCCACCTGAAAGGTGACAAAATAGCTTGTAGACACATGGTGATGCATAGTGTCGCCGTGGTGATGCCGATGCAACTGCGTTCTTTTGGCAACCACCCGCGCCGGCACCGTCAAACGGGGAGAATGATTATTCTTGTTCCACTGACGAATCCCGCGAACAATGGTGACAAGAATCACCCCGAATATCAGCAAAAACACCAATGAAAACAGGGTCGTAAAGATATTAAAATCAAAAAATACCATTTTCTTACCTCCCGTCTGTTTGCGCTGCGATGCGCCGTTCCAATTCCTCGTCGTCGTATTCCACATCGTAGGACCATTGACGGCAAATTTCCACCTTTGCCTCCAAGCTGCCGTCGCTTTGCTCCCATGCGCTTGTCAGTTCTTCGTAGCTCTGCGTAATAAAGGCAAGCCGCTGCTCCACCCGATCGTCATAGAGTGCATCGGGCAAATGGCGATAGAGCAAATATTCCATCAAACGGGCTTGCGCGCCTGTTTCCTTGATGCTTTCCAATAATCGCGTGCGCAGATCCATCAGCCATGCCTCATCCTCGGGAAGCTCGACATCGGCTGCATCCTCTGAAAGACAAATAAGGCGCATCGCTTCCCCGCTTCCCAAGATCAGCCGCCCCGCTTCCTCACAGACCAAGCCCAGACCAATCTCGACCCGATCTGTCCAAAAGCTGCGGAAACGGGGATGATCCCGACAGATTTGGCACAGGATATCCTCCCCATGCCGCAAAATCAGCTCGCACAGGCCATTTCCGTTTAAGAAGGGGCAGCGTTCCCCCTCCAACAGACGAAAATGAGGTGGGGAGCCGTCCTCGATATGGGCGGCAATCTGCGGCTCCTGCCGAAAACGGACAAGCTGTTCCTCGTCAATATCAATTTCCCAGCCCTCACAGCAGGTGTGCTTACAAGCCCCCGCGATGCAGTGAAACTTATTATAATAGTGGGGTGCATAGAGCTTCATACTCACCTACTCCTGTTCCTCATAAATCAGGCTGTCACTTTGGCTCAGGACATCCAGCTCATCCACAGCGGACACCTGCCCCACACAGAGGATATCCCCATCCGATAATCTTTCCTCCAAAAGAAGCAACTCCGTGTCCGAGCAATATACGGTATTGCAGGGCATATCGTTCACATAAACCACGCTGTAGGGAGTAAAATTGCTGCCGCAAATGCGATAGCCCTCCTCCTGCTGCACCACAGCACGCAGGCACACATCCTCCACATCATAGCGAAGGGGCTGTGGCTGCGGCAGACCCACTTGCGCAAAATAGCCCTCCGCGCGGAGCATATCGTATTCCAAAATCTGCAATTCCTCCTGATAGCTTGTCGCTTCCCGCAGGGGATACTCATAGGCCTGATGCAGGCGGAACAGCGCACCTTCAAAGATGCCCGCTCTTTGCAGTGCATAGGCTCCCAGCTGATAGGACTGCAAATTCCGCTCTGCAAAATCCAATGGATAGTTGGCCCAGATGACATATTCCGTGGTCTGGCTGTCGCCAAGAGACAACTCTTCCTCCTGAATATCGAAGCTGGGCAGATGGTCTCCGTAGAACACCACAAGGGTATCCTCCTCGAAGGCTTCCAAAGCCCGCACAAGCTCTCCGACAAAATAGTCGCTTTCGTACAGCTCGTTGAGATAGTAGGAGAAGCCCGCCGCACGCCCCTCGTCCTCCATTCCCGTCACGGCAATGCACTTCATTTCTTCCGTCAGCTCCGCGGGATACTTGCCGTGAGGCTGCACGGATACGGTAAAGACCAGGTCCCTTTCTTCGCCGGAGCGGAGACATTTCAGAATTTCCTCCGTCAAAATCGTATCCTTTGCCCAACCGAGGGGGTTCAATTCCACGCCGTCCATATATTCTACAGATGTAAAGGTCTGAAAAGACAATTTTTCGTACACAATATGACGGTCATAGAAAGTTGCATTGTTGTTGTGTATCGCATGGGTGGCATAGCCCAAATCCTGCAAAACAGAAGCTAACGACTCTACGCTTTCTGACTCGGCAAGTGTCGTATAGGGGTATTCCCCCACACCGAAGTGACTGAGATTCATTCCCGTCAGCACCTCAAACTCCGTATTTGCCGTACCCGCACCGATACAGGGCACGGACAGCAAACCGTGAGGCCAGCTTTTCTTCAATGCCTGAAAATTGGGTATAGGATTGGTCGCGTAGCCTAAATTTTGCATGTAGTTGACATCGAAAAAGGACTCCAACTGTACAAAAACCAGATTGGGTGGCTCCTGCACCGTGTCCGGCAGCTCGATTTTTGCACCCTCTACAATTTCCTCCACCCCTTCGGGGGAGTAATCATCCGGCTCTGATACACCGCCCGTCACCAAGCTCGCGGCAAAACAATAGGCAAAGCCGTTGTGGTCATAGGCCGTGGGCAAATTGGCAAATTCCGTGGTACTGTCGAGCCATTGCGCTTGCACAAAGCCCACTGTCAGACCCGCAAGAACCAGGGAAACGAGCAAAAAATGCGCCAGTCCGAACCAACGGCTGCCCTTCTGTTTCCGCACCAGCAGCCAAAGAAAAAGAATCAAGCCACAAAGTGCCGAAATGACCAGCATGAGCACAATCATAGCAGGGAGCGGAATGTACTTTTCTATAATATCCCGTGTAGAGCCCAACAGCCAAATATCCCGAGCAGTCATGGGCATAGAGCGGAAGGTCAGCAAGATACTGTTTGCCACGGAAATACCGATCCATGTGCCGAACATCACAGAAAGAACAAAGTTCCGCCGTTGAAAGAGCAGGGCTGCGCTGAAGGTGAAAAACACCAAATACACATCATAAAAAAAGGCCGCAGGCCGTTCCAGCAAATAACGGAAGGTATCCAAAAAAGAATGGCGCGAAAGGCTCTCAGATACAACAACAGTAAACAGTGCCAGCAGTGCATAGTGAGCCACCCGCGTAAAGTTTTGTTTTGTACACTGGGATCGCAGCGCATCGCCGAAGCAGCGGCGTTTTGTCATAGCTATCCCCTCCTTATGCCTTGATATCTTACCGCATTTTTTCTGAAAATGCAACCGATTTTTCCTTTTCACAGAAAAACGAAATGAACTCTTGCACCTTCCGCATAAGAGTGGTATAATAGATGGGAAATTTTGAAAGGAAGCGCATTTACATGACGATTATTGACATTTACTCCGGCTTTTTGGGTGCCGGAAAGACTACCCTCATCAAGAAGATGATCAAGGAAGCCTATCAGGGCGAAAAAATCGTGCTGATCGAAAATGAATTCGGTGAAATCGGCATCGATGGCGGCTTTATGCAGGAGGCGGGCATTCAGGTCAACGAAATGAACTCCGGCTGCATCTGCTGCTCCTTGGTGGGCGATTTCGGCAAGGCTTTGGCACAGGTCATTGCCGACTATCATCCCGACCGCATTCTCATTGAGCCCTCCGGCGTGGGCAAGCTCTCCGATGTCATCGGTGCTGTCGAACGGGTCGCCACAGACGAGGTGCGTCTGGGCGCCTATGTCACCGTGGCCGATGCCACCAAATGCAAGGTGTATCTGAAGAACTTTGGCGAATTTTACGAAAATCAAGTCGAAGCTGCTTCTGCAATTCTGCTCAGCCGCACCTCCAACATTTCCGAAGATAAGCTCCATACTGCCATCACGCTTCTGCGGGAGCACAATCCCGATGCCCTCCTGATTACCACCCCCTGGGACGAGCTGGACGGCAAGCAGATTCGGGAAGCCATTGAAAACCGCCACAGCCTGCACGCGGAACTGGAAGAAATGAAGGAAGCCGCAGAGCATCATCACCATGACCATTGCTGCCATGATCATGAACATGAGCATGACGAGCACTGCTGCCACCACGAGCATCACCATGAGCACGACGAGCACTGCTGCCATCACGAGCATCACCATGAGCACGACGAGCACTGC
>JAZOAV010000242.1:0-10617 GCA_045595645.1 Faecousia sp. | reverse complement strand
ACGAAGGCGATGCGGATGCGGTAAAAATCGTAGGGGTCGATCCCCACATCGCCCCGAACCGCGGAGCGGAAGACGGTGCGCATGACCAAGGTTGTGCTGATTCGGGAGTTCCTGCACGGCGGGACGATGAGGGCATCGTCCCCTACGGCGCAGCAAGAAGTGCCTGCAAGGGCGCGTCAAGGATGCCGCGCGCTACGGCTTTCGGTGTACTGCCCTCTGCTGTCGTAGAGAACGGCCTATGTGCTGTTCCAAATGCGACGGGAACGACACGCAGGTCGTTCCCTACACGAGGATCGGACATGTTCTTGTATGAAAGATAAGGAGAAAGAAAATGCAAATTAACACGGTTCGCCTGCGGGCGATGATTGGTTGGTTGGGCATGTTATTGCCTTGGATCGTTGTCCTTTTGGTAGGCTATTTTCCCCATTCCATTTCTGCCACATGGTACACAAATGCCTGTACTCCCTTTATGATCATTCTCGGCTCTGCGGCATTCCTTTTGATTTCCTACAAGGGCTACGGATGGCTCGATGATGTGATTCTGACCTGCTCAGGCATTGCGGGGCTGATGATCTGCATATTCCCCTGTGCGATCACGGAGGAGAACACGAAGGTGGGTACATTTATGATCGATCAGCAGGTGAGTAGTAAAATCCATTACATATTTGCGCTGATTTTCTTTGGTCTGCTCGCCTACAACTCCTTTTTCCTGTTCACCAAGAGCTCGGGAAAAATGACCCCCAAAAAGAAAATCCGCAACATCATCTACCGTGTGTGCGGCGTGGGGATGATGGTGTCCTTCCTCGTTCTGCTTCTGCCTGAGTTTGGTTTTCAGGTGTGGCTGATGGAAACCATTGCCCTGTTCTTCTTCGGCGTGAGCTTCCTGACAAAAGCGGATATCTATCCCTGGCTGTTTTGTGATACGCCCTATAAGGATTGAAAAGCTGCGAGGGCGCGTCAAGGATGCCGCGCGCTACGGTGAATTACGATGGTACGGCTGTTATTAGTGGTGCCACGGGTCGATGTGGGCATCGACCCCTACGGATTTTATCGGGTATTTTATGGAAAAACGAGACTGCCGGCTGGCAGTCTCGTTGGTTTTATACGGAGAGGGTTTCGCTTAATTCTAAGCCGGGGTTGCGGCGAATGGTGAAGTCGATGGCCCAGAAGCTGGAGAATACCAGCAGTTTGTGGCCGCGGTAGTCCTCTAACAGCTCTGCATCGGAGGAGAGATTCAGCTCCTTCTCGTCGCAGGGGGATTTTTCGATGAAACGCAGAACCTCGTAGGGGAGATTTTCCATGCGCAGCTCCACGCCGTATTCCGACAGCATCCGATGGCGGAATACATCAAACTGCAGGGTGCCCACAACACCCACGATGACCTCTTCCATACCGGTGTTGGGAACCTTGA
This sequence comes from Faecousia sp., assembly GCA_045595645.1. Taxonomy (GTDB): domain Bacteria; phylum Bacillota; class Clostridia; order Oscillospirales; family Oscillospiraceae; genus JAZOXB01. The sequence goes on along the minus strand of JAZOAV010000242.1, from coordinate 9,206 downwards.
AAATCTGAATGGCACCCTCTTGGGCGATCTGCTCCGTGCCCTTGACGAACTGCTTGCGCTTCATGGTGTCCTTGGGGCTGACACGGCAGAAGTGCTCGGGGGCGAAGGTGGGAATGCCTGCAAACCGGAACTTCTTGCCGGGCATACAGATCGTATCACCGATGGAGAAAATGCCCGGGTCAAAGACACCGATGATGTCTCCTGCGTAGGCTTCGTCCACGATTTCACGCTCCTGCGCCATCATCTGCTGAGGCTGGGACAGGCGCATTTTTTTGTTGCCCTGCACATGGAATACTTCTGCTTCCCGTTCATACTTGCCGGAGCAGATGCGCAGGAAGGCCAGACGGTCACGGTGGGCTTTGTTCATGTTTGCCTGAATTTTGAAGACAAAAGCGGAAAAGTCTTCGTTCAAAATGTCGATTTCGCCGCAATCTGCCACACGCGCCAGAGGAGGCGGGGTCATTTGCAAAAATGCCTCTAAGAAGGGTTCGACACCGAAGTTGGTCAGAGCCGAGCCGAAGAACACGGGGGAGAGCTGGCCGCAGCGCACTTCCTCCGCATCAAATTCCCGACCTGCGCCCAGCAGCTCCACATCCTCCTGTAGCTGCTGCCAGCGGCGCTCGCCGATCATTTCGCCAACTTGGGGATCGTCCAAAGCGATCTCCATTTTCTCTGCCCGCTTCTTGCCGGACACACCGGAGAAGAAGTTGATCTGACTCTTTTGACGGTCATAGACACCCTGAAATTCCTTGCCGCAGCCGATGGGCCAGTTGACGGCATAGGTTTCGATGCCCAGCTCCTTTTCCAGCTCGTCCAGCAGGTCAAAGGGATCCTTGGTTTCTCTGTCCATCTTGTTGACGAAGGTAAAAATAGGAATGTGGCGCATGGCGCAGACCTTGAAGAGCTTTCTTGTCTGTGCCTCCACGCCCTTGGATCCGTCGATGACCATGACGGCGGAGTCGGCTGCCATGAGGGTACGGTAGGTGTCCTCGGAGAAGTCTTGGTGACCCGGGGTATCCAAAATATTGATGCAGAAGCCGTCGTATTGGAACTGCATAACGGAAGATGTGACGGAAATGCCACGCTGTTTTTCAATTTCCATCCAGTCGGACACGGCGGCACGGGAGTTCTTCTTGCCCTTGACCGCGCCGGCTTGGGCGATGGCACCGCCGTAGAGAAGGAATTTTTCGGTTAAGGTGGTTTTACCGGCGTCGGGGTGGGAGATGATGGCAAAGGTGCGCCGGCGGTTGATTTCTTTTTGAAGCTGGGACATAGCTGCCTCCATATATGATAAAATTCACTGCTGTTTTTGTAAATCCGATATATTTTAGCACATTTATAGGGAAAATACAACTATAAAAAGGGGAAGAAAGGGAAAAACTTCATATAGTGGCAAAAGTTTTCGGAAAAAAATCAAATATTTCTTGCGTTTTCGGCAAAAAACTATTGCACAGAATGAAAAAATGAGGTATAATGCAATCAATTATGCGCTTAAAATAGAAGCAAGGGGTGCTTACATGGCTACCACAAACAAAAAAGACAACGGCGACCTCAAAGGGCCGCTGAATAACCTGATCAACAAGGGCCGCCGCGAGGGAATGCTGACCTCCGAGGAGATTTTGACTACCTTGGAAAAGCTGGATCTGTCCGTGGAGAAGATCGAGCAGGTCTATGATACCTTTGAGGCAATGGGGATTCAAATCGTGACCTCCGTGCCCGAATCGGCAGATGCACTGCCCGCCCTGCTGGACGATGATTTAGATCTGTTGCCCGTAGAGCATGAGGGCGAGGAGGAAGAACCGCTGGTCGATCCCGTGGAGCTGGCGGCAGAGTACAATTTGGACGACCCCGTGCGGATGTACCTGAAGGAAATCGGGCAGATTCCTCTGCTTACCCCCGAGGAGGAGCAGGAGCTGGCACAGAAGGTGTCTGAGGGCGATCAGGTGGCGAAGAATAAGCTGACGGAGGCCAACCTTCGTTTGGTGGTTTCCATCGCTAAGAAGTATTCCGGCCGTGGCCTGCATATTTTGGATTTGATTCAGGAGGGCAACACGGGCCTGATTCGTGCCGTGGACAAGTTCGACCATACAAAGGGAAACAAATTCTCTACATATGCGACCTGGTGGATTCGGCAGGCAATTACCCGCGCCATTGCCGACCAGGCGAGAACCATTCGGGTTCCAGTGCATATGGTAGAGGTGATCAACAAGGCTACCCGCTGTAACCGTAAGTTAGTGCAGGAGCTGGGGCGTGAGCCTACTTTAGAGGAAATCGCTGACGAGCTGAATCTGCCCATTGAGAAAATCATTGAGGCAAACCGCACGGCGGCAGATACCCTGTCTTTGGATACACCCGTGGGTGACGAGGAAGACACCACCATCGGCTCCTTCGTGGAGGACGACAATACTCCCGGTCCCGCCGATGCCACCAGCAATACCCTTTTGGCAGAGGCCCTCAGCGAGATTCTCGGCACGCTCACAGAGCGGGAGGCAGATGTGCTGCGCCTGCGCTTTGGTATGTACGACGGCAAGACCCATACCTTAGAGGAAGTGGGCCAGATTTTTGGCGTGACAAGGGAGCGTATTCGTCAAATTGAGAACAAGGCGATTCGCAAGCTGCGCCATCCCAGCCGCGCCAAGAAAATTCGCGATTTCTATTGTTAAGTATTCAACCGCCGCCCGTTTGGGCGGCGGTTTTCGCTTTTATGCACCATCTTCTTTAAAAGTTGTATGCAAGTGTGTCTACGATTTTTTGCTGTAGGGTGGAAAATTTTGAAAAAGGGCTTGCAATAGTTATTCTAATGATGTATAATAAAGATGCCGTAGGATACGGCATCATATCATTTATAGGAGGAAGAAAACATGAGAAAATCGATTCGTTTTTGTGCGCTGTTGCTGACATTATGCATGGTGCTGGCACTGCTGCCTGTGAGCGTATTTGCTGCAACAAAAATCGCTGCCGTTACCATTACGGGACTGGATGAGCCGGTGCTGAACGGCACACCGGATTATACCATCGAGGTCAGCTCCACCCCTGCCAATGCCATCGCCGCAAGCAGAGTGGACTGGTACATCTACAATATGGAAACAGAGGATATTGATGAGCTGTCTGCTGACCATAGCTTTGCTGTGGGCGATGTGGTTTATGCCTTTGTGCAGCTTCAGGCCAACGATGGCTATACCTTTGGGGATGCGGAAACCTACTACACCGGTGCGGTCAACATGGAGAACTATGACACCGATTATCCCGCACAGGTGCTGGACACCTATCTTCTTGGCGTGTTCACTACGGACTTCTACATTGTGACCGAAGCTACGGGCGAGCAGATCACGGAGATTTCCGTGAGCGATTTGGATGCCCCCGTTGTAGGCGAGAAGCCTGACTTTGAGGCTACCGTTACTACGCAGCCCGCCGATGCTATCGCCGCATCTGAGGTTCTGTGGGCGATTTATGACGAAGCGACTGACGGTGCCTTGATCTTGGGCGCAGAGCATGTCTTTGCAGAGGGTGAGATGGTTGCAGCACTGCTTTATGTAGAACCCAAGGAGGGCTACAGCTTTGGCACGCCTCTGGAAACCTACACCGGAACCGTCCTCACTCCCTACAGCGAAGAAAAGGTGCTCTATGAGGTCGAGGCCGATGGCAGTATGTACATTTATATCGGTGAGTGGACTTTGGCCGCAGAGCCTGTGGGCGGTTTCGTGGATGTGCCCGAGGGAGAGTGGTATACCGATGCCGTCCGTTGGGCTGTGGAAAACGGCGTGACCACCGGTGTGGATGAAACCCACTTTGCGCCTGATGAGGGTTGCACCCGTGCGCAGGCTGTCACCTTCCTGTGGAGAGCCGCCGGAAAGCCCGAGCCCACTGCGACCGAGTGTGCTTTTGAGGATTTGGATGTCACTCAGTATTATTACAAGGCTGTCCTGTGGGCAGTGGAAAACGGCATCACCAACGGTACTGATGCTACTCACTTCGAGCCTGACGAGGTCTGCACCCGTGCACACATTGTCACCTTCCTGTACCGTGCCCTCAAGGGAACGGTGGGCGAAGCTGCGAGCCATCCCTTCGAGGATGTGCCCGCAGGTGAGTGGTACACCGATGCTGTTCTGTGGGCTGCCGAAAACGGCGTGACCACGGGTACGGATGCAACGCATTTCGAGCCGGAAAGCACCTGCATCCGCAGCCAGATCGTGACCTTTATCTACCGCGCAATGGCAGAATAAAAGTTGTCTACTTTTAATGGAATAATAGTATAAGATATCTGAGGCGCACTTCGTAAGGAAGTGCGCCTCACCAGTCTGTCAAAAAACTATAGGTTTCAGAAGCACCCAAGGCCCCCTTGTGTAAAGGGAGGCTTTGGTGCAAAGCTCGTTTCGGGCTTTTTACGATGCTGATTTAAGGGCAGATTTTGAAATTTTATGAATTTTGGGGTTGACAAGTGTAAACCTATGTGGTATTATAGGTTTACAGAAGTCAACCAATTTTTGTGTCTATGAATGGAGGTTATTATGACAATTCGAGTGACGCCCGGGGAATGGGCATTGATGGAGGCCCTGTGGCAGGGGCCCAAGACCCTGATGGAGCTGGTGCACGCCCTTGGAGAGAGTGAGGGCTGGTCCAAGAGCACCGTCACTACCATGATTCGCCGTATGACGGACAAGGGGCTGATTTCCTTTGAAAGTGACGGAAAGACCAAGACCTTCATGCCCGCCGTGTCCCGTGAGGATGTGGTGGCAGAGGAGACACATTCCCTTTTGAAGCGTGCCTACAACGGCAGCATCGGCCTTTTGGTCAATGCCATGGTGCAACGAAACTCTCTGTCCCAAGCGGATATTGACGAGCTGTATGCCATCTTGCAAAAAGCGAAAGACGAGCGGAAATAGTCTGCCTTGCAGTTGAAAGGAGTTGACCCCTATGCTGATGATGATTTTGTCTTCCTCGGTCCTGATTCTGCTGATGCTGTGTCTGCGACCGTTTTTGAAGAAGCGGTTTTCGCCCATACTCCAATATGCCCTGTGGGGCTTGGTGGCACTGCGCCTCCTGATTCCCATTCAGCTTTGGCACAGTCCCCTGAGTTTGGAAAATTTTACTCAGAGAGAACCCGCACCCATTGTGGAGCCGCAGGAGAATCTTACAAATAACAGCTTCCAAGCTCAGCCTTCCGTGAGCATTCCCCAAGAGGACGCTCCGAATTTTGTCAATATTCCCCAAAACAATCCCCAGCCGTCTGTGACTTTGCCCGATACACAGAACAAGCCTTTGACACAGACCGTAACCCCGCAAAAGGCGTCTTTGACGACGGAGGAAATTCTGAACAGCCTTTGGTTTGCGGGCTGTTTGGGCATGGCCCTATGGTTTCTGTGTCTGAATGTAGGCTTTACCCGAAAAGCACGACAGGGGGCCCGCAGGCTGGAGAGCCCCGAAACGACCATCCCTGTTTATGAAAGCGAGCACATTCCTTCCCCCTGTCTTGTGGGACTTGTGAAGCCAAGGATTTATATGCTTCCCTGTGGCGACCCCTCTGCCCAAAGGCACATTCTCGCCCATGAGCAGACTCATTACCGTCATAGGGATCACATATGGTCTTTGGTGCGGATTCTGTGTCTGTGCATCCACTGGTTCAACCCTCTGGTGTGGGTCGCCGCCTACCTGTCCAAGGAGGACTGCGAAGCCGCCTGTGATCAGGGATCCATCGCTGTTTTGGGCGAAGAAGAACGGATTTCCTACGGCAAGACCCTTTTAGATACCCTGACACGGGTAAAGCTCCCCGCAAACCTGCTTCGCTCCGCCACCACCATGGGCGGTGGTAAGGCGCAAATCCGCAAGCGCATGGAGCGCATCGTATCCAAACCCAAGAAAGCCCTTTGGGCAGTCCTGATACTGGTGGTAGTCCTGAGCCTCTGCGTGGGCTGTACCTTTACCGGTGCGACAGATCCCAACTCCCAAAACCTCAAGGAAGACATTGGACAGACTCTCAAAACCTACGATTTCGATCTGTTTTCCATCCAACTGCCGGAAAGCCTTCAAAAATCCAGCAGTTCTAATGCGAATAGTGTTGAGTTCGTTTCCTCTAACAGAAGAATCGGCGTTGCGCTTGATTTTTTTCCGAGGTACTTCTCCTATCCCGAGCTTTCAGACTTTGCGCTCAATATGTATAAAACTTTTCTCGGAGAAGGAGGCATTTCGACAAGCTCTGACGGGAATCTGTGTTTTCAAGCATCCTTCTCTGAAGGGGTAAGAGGATATTATGTTTGCCTCGAAGCAGGGCATTATTATATGTTGCTTTCCTTGTACGCAAGGGAAAAATACTTTGAAACCTATCTGTCCCACTTTGAAGCATGGGAAGCAAGCATTGTGTGGAACGATGAGCCCACAGGCTCCCTGCTGTCAGAGCTGTACAAGTGGGAAACCGATGATATTGAGATCAAGGTTCCTCTGGCTTTCTTCAAACTGAAAACATCTGACGAAGAAGATTATCTTTTGCTCTCGAACACATCCTATGTTTATGTGGAGATATACACAGATTCTCTCGAAAAGAGAGAAGGCGTCAGCTCCCTTGCCCATTGTGCAGAATCGCTTCAGGAGAACGGCTTTGATGTTTCCAAGGAAGACATTGCATACAATGCCGCCGGACATCCTTTCTATGTTTATACGACAAATTCTGAGGAAGGTCGGGGATATACTTATACTGTGTATGTCGAAACACCGACAAAGTTCATCGTAGTAGATTTTGAAGCATCGGAAAAGATGTACGAAGAGTATCTTCCCCTTTTTGAGGAGTGGGCAGCCACTATTGTTGTAAAGGATTCCTTTGGAATTCGGGTAGTGGACTATATCAATGAGGGCAACATTCGGATTCCTCAATTTGTGTCGAAGTACAGCTATTGCGAGAAAGCAAACGGGGAGATTCGCAGATATTTTGAGAACAATCCCGATTACGAAAGTATCGACTATTCTGTAAGCCGCGCGCCTTGGGTTGACGATCTCTGGGGCGATATCGAGGTGCTGAGCCTGCTCATTACTGCAGAAACCGTGGATGGTGAGACAGTATATGCCGCCTATAATGTGAATTTGCAGAGCGGCGATAAAATCTTACTGCCCTATATTGCTGATCAAAGAAGGTGCGAGATTTTCGCACGAGAGTTGTACCATCGCTACAATGAGAGCACGGGAAGTCTGCCCTACACCGAGGAAGATCATGCAAGATTACTGCAAAATCTGAATCATACGAATTCGGTGCAGGGAGATCTGAGCCGTGATACCGTCCATTGGCTCACAGAGGATGGGCAGCTTGCCGCCAGCTTTATCTACTATCCCCTGGATGGCGGGGAGCCCTACCGCTATACCACCGTCTATGACGATAGTCCCTGTGATTGTGCCGCAACGCAGAACCCCCGCGTGATAGAGCTGTATTGTAACACAGCGGACGGGAGCGAGAATCACATTCCCTTCCTGATTATGAGCGGCACCCGAGCGGAGGAGATCAACGGAGAAATTCTGCGCTACTATGGACAAAGGGCGATTGGGACGACCTTCTCCTGGTCGATTCACGACGAGATTCTGAGTTTGGCCGTTCATGGGCAGGATGCACTGATCTTCCGTGAGATGCATCATGCCTATGCCCTGTCTACAAGAACACTCCGAGATGCGTCCCGTGCAGAGGTTCTTGCGGCGGCCGGTATGACGGAGGAAGAATACAATGCAGTTGCAGGGGCTATGTTTGAGGACCAGTTTTTCCACCTGTTCCTCGGTGGAGGAAACGGGCAGGTTCGGTATCCGAGTGAGAGCAGTGAGATCATAGAGAAGTCCGGTACACCGGAAAATGTTGCTGACAGCATTCCTTATTTGGAAAAGGACGGTTCCCTGTGGGCATATGCACGCATCTACCAGATAGCGGGCAGCTCGTCCTCGTGGTATCCCGTTCCCATCAGCAATCACCAATTTACCGAAGGATATCAAATGTACCAAAAGGTCACAGAGGGATATCCCTGCGAAATACGGGATTGCGTAGAATCCTCCGAAACCTACGGCAAGGCTACCCTGCATCTTCCCCTGTGGTCAAATATTTGGCAGGTAAAGGATGTTCAAGTCATTCGCTGTGAGGACGGTTGTGAGCCTTCTGCCCTTGTCAGCAAAGCGGCTTACGGCAATGCGCCCGTATATGCCCCCAAGCTGCAAGAGGAATTCTACGGAGATGACTACCGCACATTCCGATTCCAAATGACTGTTCCCGAAGCAATGGTGGAGGATCTGAAGAACAGCGGCAGTTATGATGCTGTCGTGGAGGAATTAGAGCGGAATGTCTACTTCCTCCTTGTCGTTGACAAGACCCACTACGCCTACCTCCATCTGGAATGCAGCGAAGCCGATGAATACACGGCACAGAACGCAATAAAACTTGTAAAAGGCGTAACAATCGTTTTGGAATAATCCGCAGAGAGATCCCCCTCTCTGCCGCGGGCTGCACCGAGTAAAACCGGTGCAGCCCCTTAGATTGTCAAAAGACGAGGAAGGCGGACAAACGCAAGGCTCCCTCATTAGAAGGATGCACAAATCATAATCGCTGCGCTTCCAATGTCCCCCTTTTAAGGCAATGCTGTCAACTGAATGGAATCCGACAGGTTTTGCATTGCCATAAGGGAGTGGGAGATGTTTTATAAAGCGAAACATAAGGCTTACACATGCCATCGATTTAAACTGTAGAACTTTAAATCGATGCGGTACAAAGGGATAATTGTTAGTGCTCAAACCCTCATATTCCTTCCATTTTTCCGCGGTTTTTATTAAGTTGACCGCATTGCCTTTTAAGGGGGACCACGGGGGTTGCTGTACTTCTGATTGTGCAACCCCCCTCCCCCCTTCAAAAGGGGGGCTTGGTCAGTGCGCTGTCGCGAGTGCATACAAATGCTGTGGGAACGCGCACGCAATGAGTAAACACCAATGTTTAACTGTTACGATACAGGTTCTTTGACACGCACAAAAGCGGAGCCCCGCGCGGGCTCCGCTTTTGTGATTAGTCGGTGAAGTTGTCGAAATAGCCTTGGACGAGGACGATGGGGGTGCCCTTATCGCCGCTGCCGCTGGTCAGGTCGCACAGGGAGCCGATCAGGTCGGTCAGGTGGCGGGGGGTGGTGCCTTCGGAAGCCATGTTGCCGACCAGGCTGGTGCCGTCCTTTGCTTCGATGCGGCTCTTGATGGCGTTGGTC
>JAZOAV010000241.1:0-5200 GCA_045595645.1 Faecousia sp. | reverse complement strand
GGCCATCGGCGGCAAGCTCTTTATTACGGGCAACACCGTCATTGATGCCATGAAAACCACCGTGCGGGAGGACTACCGTTTCACCACACCGGAGCTGAACGAGCTGGATTTTGCCGCCCGTCGAGTGATCGTGCTCACCTGCCATCGGCGGGAGAATTACGGCAAGCCCATGGAGGATATTCTTTCAGCGGTGCGGAAGCTCGTGCTGGCCCATCCTGATATTGAGGTGGTCTATCCCGTCCATCTCAGCCCTGCTGTGCGGGCTTGCGCCCAAAAGGAGCTGGGCGGCGTGGAACGGGTGCATCTCATTGAGCCGGTGGATGTGGAAGAAATGCACAATCTCATGGCGCGCTGTTACTTTGTAATGACGGATTCCGGCGGTTTGCAAGAGGAGGCCCCCGCTATGGGTAAGCCTGTTTTGGTTCTGCGCCGTGAAACGGAGCGTCCCGAAGCAGTGGAGGCAGGAACGGTCAAGTTAGCAGGTGTGGAGCATGAAACGGTGCTCCGTTTGGCTACAGAATTGCTGGAAAACAAGGCGGTCTATGAGCAAATGGCTCATGCAGTCAATCCCTACGGCGATGGCAATGCCTGCGCCCGCATCGCCGATGCCATCGAATGGCACTTCGGTCTGCGAACCGACCGCCCCGCCGATTTTAACCCTAAATAACGGTACGAACCCTGCCATCGGAGCAAGCCTCCAACGGCAGGGTGTTTTTTTCAGTTTTTTTCTTTCTACTTGGAAATGACGAAAATCTGTGATACAATGATTTTGGAAATTTTGCACGAAAGGTGTGTTAGTATGGTAAAAAAATGTCTGAGTTTGTTGTTGAGTGTGTGCTTATTGCTATCCATTCTGCCGTGGAGTTTGGCGGCGGAAAGAGGGATTCCCACAGTGAGTGCCCCCGATGCGCTGTTTTTTGACTTTAACGGTGCCAAGGAAGAAAGCAACAGCATTTATGGCGGTTGTGACTTTGATTTGCCGGAGCATTGGACTTCCACTCTGTCTACGGAGGACAGCATTGCCGTGGATACAGGGGCAGGAACACTGACGGCAACCAAAACCGCCTCCAACAGCTATTCTTATTTCTATGCTATGACTTGGACGCAGGATGCAAACAAACGCTTTGCCCTGAATTTTAATCCTCAAAATGCAGAGGTACTGCAAATTCGTCTGCGGCTCAGCGGTTTTTCTGCCGCAACAGCAGGCACGCGGCTGAGCCTGAATTATTATTTGCAGGGCTCCAATACACAGCACATGGATGGAGCTGTGCATAGCTTCGGCAAGGGCTTTGTGTTCAACGGGGAATACATGACCCTTACCATGCCCTTGACAGAAGCATTCCGCAATAGCGGCACAGTGGCAGGCTTGAAGTTCAACTTCTGGAATTTAGGCGGTACCGGTACTGCCATCTTTGATTATATCTACATCGGGCCGGAAGAAAATTGCCTTCCCGCCGAGCCTCTGTACTTCGATTTTGACGATGATGGGGCACAGAGCAGTGTCACCTACGGCGGGGTCAACTACGATGTCGCGGAGAATTGGCTTCCCACATACTTGAGTGGCGGCGTAAAGGACGGCGTGTCTGCCGATGCCGCCAAGGGAACGCTGACCCTTACGAAAACGAAGAGCAATACCTACAGCTATGCCTATCTTCGCAGTGGCACGGGGCTGCGCTATCGTCCTGACGGTGCGGATTATCTTCAAATTCGTATGAAGCTCTCAGGGTTTTCTACCGCTACTGCCAATACTCGTTTTGCGCTGAACTGGTACGGCGAGCGCAGTGAGATCCAGTATACGGATGCGGCAACCTACTCTTTCGGCAAGGGCTATGTGTTCGAGGGGGATTTTATGACCCTGACCCTGCCCTTAAACCAAGCCTTCCGTACCGCTGATGTGATTTCATCTATTAAACTGAATTTCTGGAATTTGGGCGGCACGGGCACGGTAGTCATTGATTATGTGTTCATCGGACGACTTGGGGAGCTGCCCCAACAGGAGCCTCTGCAATACGGCTATCAAACAGAGCCGGGACAGGTCTTGATCGGACAGAAGGACAGCCTGATTACCGAGGGTGTAACAGAGTCCACCATCCGCATCGACAATGCAGAGGGTAGTAACCCCGTGGTGGGCTTTATGACCACCATCGCACCCGATGCAAAGGTCACCTTTAAGGCTTCCTATGGTGGCTACTACACCGAGGGAAGTACGCCCGAAAGTCGAAGGGCGGCGATTTCCTCCCTTGCCATCAACCGTACCACTACCACCGCCCAGGCGGCAGCTTACGAGGCCGCAACGGGAGATAAGGTGCTCATGGCAACCAACGGAGATTATTTCAATATGAATGACGGCGAATGTCTGGGCTATCTGATCATGGAAGGAAATTTAGTGCAGGAGCAAGGCGCATGGTCTCGGGAGGAACCCTATTTCGCCGTATTGAAGGACGGAACTTATGCCATCCGTGACTACGGAAGCAATTATGACGATGTGCTGGAAGCCGTGTCGGGCCCCTACTATTTGGTAAAAAACGGCTTGGATGTGACGGGCTCCATTAAAAAGGAGTGCCATCCCCGCAATGCCGTTGGTCTGCGTGAAGATGGTACAGTGGTTCTCTTTGTGGCAGACGGCAGACAGAGCGGCTATTCTATGGGTCTGACCTTGGAGGATTTGGCGCAATTCTTCCTGAAAGCAGGCTGCTATGTGGCTCTCTACTTAGATGGTGGCGGTTCTGCAACTTATGCCAGTGTGCATAAGGGAGCATCTGCCCTTCGCTTGCGCAATTCTCCCTCTGACGGAACGGAGCGAGCCGTGGCCTCTACGCTTTTGCTTGTGGCACAAAAAGAAGAATGTACACACAGCTATGGAGGGAACTCCTATCGGGACAATCGGGACGGTACCCACGAGGCTTGCTGCCTCAGCTGCGGAATTGGGCAGAATCAGCCCCACAGCTATCAGAACGGTGTCTGTGTCTGCGGTCAGAAAGAGCCGAGAGGCGATTATTTGTTCTTCGACTTTACCAACACGCCTGCTTCCCAGGAGCGTTACAACAGCGAGCTGTACGGTTATTGCAATTTCGACACGCCCAACAGCCCCTATTGGACTTCCGCCAACAATTCCCACGCCTATCATTTTAATATGAATAACCGCAAGGGCTTCCTGTTCGTAGGTGCAACAGAAAATGCCGCAGGCCCCTATATCGAGACCACGCGCTATCCCGGTGCTTTGGCGGGCAGGGAGAATATGCCCTTAAACTTCGACCCCTCCGACAGTGATGTTGTGATTCTGCGGATGAAAATCGTCTCTTGCGAGGCGGTCAGCGGCAAAACGCCGGAGCTTCGTGTGCGATATGGCTACATCGACCAAGCCGGTCAGTACAAAACCGGAGAGGACATTGTGCAGCAGCTCTCCTATCCTATGGATGCCTTTACCACAGTCACCATTCCCCTGTCTGCGCAGTTCCAATCCGCAAAACGGATTTGCTCCGTGGGCCTTCACATTGCAAATCTCATTAGCACGACGGGAGGATCCGTGTACTTCGACCAAATCTACATCGGTGCTAAAGAGAGAACGGAGCAAAAGACGGATCGCATTCTCTTCCATTTCTCCGATACGGATGCAGACCGCGAACGCTATTACAGCCCCACCTACACCGGCTGTTTCTTCGACGACAAGAGCTCCTGGCAGCCCACCATTTTGGCAGACGGAAATGATAAATTAGAGATCAACCACGAAACGGGTACGCTCACGGTATATAAAACCGCCGAAAACACCTACCCCTATTTTTACGCACAGACCTATATCGGCGTGAACCGCCGTCTTGCCTACGAGCCCAAGGAAGGCGATCTGCTCCAAATTCGCATGAAGCTCAAGGGCTTTGAGCCGGCAACAGCGGTGTCCTCCTTCTCCTTGAACTTCTATAAAAATGACAGCCAAACCCAAGTGAAGGATGGTGCGACATACTCCTTTGGCGCAGGGTATCTCTTTACGGGTGAAAGTCTCCTGCTCACCCTGCCTCTGAGTGAGGAGTTCTGCAACGCAGAGGTGATCAGCGGACTCAAGCTGAACTTCTGGAATTTGGGAGGCACCGGTTCTGTAGAATTTGACTATATGTACATCGGGCCGGAGGACGGACTTCCCACTCCTCATAACTATAGCTACAAGGTAACGAAGAACCCTACCGCTACCGCAACGGGCATACTGACGGGAAGCTGTTCTCAGTGCTCCGCCACGACTACCGTGACCCTGCCCAAGCTGAACACCACCGATTACACCAAGACGGTGACGAAGGCAGCCACCTGTACCGCAACCGGCACAGATTCCTACAAGTGGAAAACCACCACCTACGGCACTTTTACCTTTACGGCAACCACCGCCGCTTTGGGTCACGATTACAGCTACACCGGCAACGGCGACGGAACGCACACGGCAGCTTGCTCCCGTTGCGACAGCACTTTCACAGAAAACCATGCGTTTGAAAATGGTGCTTGCTTCTGCGGTGACAAGGAACTGACCGTGGACGAAGCTCTCAAGATTTACCATACCTTGGACTTGGCAAGCGATATTTCCATTACCTACGCCGTGCCCATGTCTGCCCTTGCAAACTACGACAGCTATTATTTGGAGTGCCTCCTGCCTGAATACGAGGGCAACGCCCAAATTGGCACTTCCACCGTTCAGATTCAGCCCGTTGTCAACGGAAGCTACTACTATTTCACCTTGACAGGCATTACCGCCGTGCGCATGGGTGACATGGTAGAGGCCGTGCTGCATATGACAAATGGCACGCAAGCCTACATCTCCGAGACGGACAGCTACAGCGTTGCAACCTATGCGTACGGTATGCTGAACAGCACCACTAACACAAAGATGCTGAGCCTGTGTGCAGATCTGCTCCGCTACGGCGCAGAAGCGCAGAGCTACAAGAAGTATCGCACTGATGCCCTTGTAGATGCCGCCATGACCGATGCACACAGAGCCTATCTCAGCGATACCTCCACCCTGACCTTTACGGCAACAGACAGCTATTTGGGCGATTTGGAAAATGCCCCCATTGCTTGGGTCGGCAAGACCCTTGATTTGGGCTCTAAGGTGGGTATGAAGTTCGTGTTCAACGCCAAAAACTACAGCGGCGATGTTGCAAATCTCTCCATGAAGGTCACTTATCAGGGCAGTAACGGCGAAACCAAGACTGTCACCCTGACA
>JAZOAV010000240.1:0-6439 GCA_045595645.1 Faecousia sp. | reverse complement strand
TGCGTGACCGTCTGGGCAAGGCTGCCAAGGTCAAGGAGAGAGTGTAATTCCGAAGAATATGGGTCTGCTTTCGGCAGACCCTTTTCTCTTGGAAAAGTCGAAATATTTTCAAAAAAGTGCAAAAAGCATTTGACAAATGAGGAGAAAACCGTTATAATAGTCCCCGCATGACTATGAAGTAGGAGATTATTATGCTGTTAACCCTTTCTTCCATCCTGCGAACGCCGGATAGCGTGCTTCCCTTTGCTACAGAATTGCACTTGCAGGAGCTGGAGTTTGGCGGAAGCTGCCCCGTGACTGAGCCTGTACGGGCGGAGGGAACGGTGCGTAATACGGCAGGCGTTTTGTTGCTCCATGCCACGCTTTCTACTACGCTCCACGGGACTTGCGACCGCTGTGCGGCGGAGTTTGCACGGGAACTGTCTTACAATGTGGAGGCTGTGCTGGTGCGGGAGCTGGAGAATGAGGACGAGGCAGACGAATGGACCTTCCTTCTTGACGAGGATAAGGCCGATTTGGACGAAATTCTCACTACTGCATTTGTTTTGAATATGGATTCCAAGCTGCTGTGCAAGCCGGATTGCAAGGGTCTGTGCTTCCGCTGTGGTAAGAATCTGAATGACGGCGATTGTGCTTGCCGTCCTGAATCTGATCCCCGTTTGGCTGTCCTTGGGCAGCTTTTGAAGGATAAGAAATTATAAGGAAACTCTGAACAAATAGCCATCGGCACTCAGCGGATCTTTTGCTCTGACTTTTCGGTTTGAAAAACTTGAAATACACAAAGTATTCCTGCGTTTTCCAAACCTCAATTTGGAACATAATCTCATGCTGATTGCTCTCAGTGATTTATTCGGAGCTTCCATTACTCTGACCAAGGAGGTGTCATTCATGGCTGTCCCTAAGTGTAAAGTTTCCAAGGCAAGACGGGATAAGAGACGCAGCTCTCATTGGAAGCTCTCCGTGCCCGGCGTGGTTGCTTGCCCTAAGTGTGGCGAGGCGCGTCTGCCCCATAGAGCCTGCAAGAACTGCGGTACCTACAATGGACGCGAGGTTCTGGCTGTTGCCGAGGAAAAGTAATTTCATTACTGAGAAAAGAGGAAGGGCTGTGACCTTCCTCTTTTTTGTGTGGCTACCTCCAAAAGATAATTCCGTATCGCCTATTGAACAATGGAATAAATTGTGATATAATGGGAAATAATAGAATGGAGGAGTATTGAATGAAACGATTTTATATCTTTATATGTATCTGCCTGCTGCTTAGTGCTTTGACCGCTTGTCATAAGGAAGAAATACCGGAGGTTTCGGTGAGCGTTGTGGGAACGGAGGACATTGCGCAGACTACGGAGACAAGTACGCAGCCTGAAGAAGCGGTGATGTCCAGCGAGGCCCAGATCGAGCTGATTGTGCAGGAGCAGGAGCGGTGGCTGCCTGAGGAAGAATGGTATTATCAGCCCTACAGCTACGCGATTACGGATTTGAATCAAAACGGACGGCTGGAGCTTTTGGTATCTATCTGTGAGGGTACGGGTATTTACACCATGACGGATGTTTATGAGGTCAGCAAGGACGGAGAAAGCCTGATTCGATGCGATAATTCCATGGGCGAAGGCGCTTCTCAGGTGGATTTGATCGTAGGGAAAGCACCGGTCTATTATAATGAGAAAAGCGGCACCTACACCTATTTGTTCTCTGATTTTATGCGCTCCGGTTGGGAATGGAACGGGGAAGAAGTCCGTGCGATCTCGCTGGATGAGGGCGTGTTGACAGAGATTCTGATTGCCGGCGTTTCCAATGAGTATGACATGGAGGGCAACTGCACAACGACCTATTACAATGCTGTCGGTGAAGACATCGATGAGACGGCATATCATGCGGCCGTGGCAGACTATTTTGCGGACTGTGCGGAAATGGAGGCACTTTTTGCATGGCAGATGTACAGCTACGATGAAGCGGCCGCAATGGATGCAGACGCTTGGGAGCTTGCCTTGCAATCTTCCTATGCCGGCTTCAGCGTGAGTTGAGAAAGGAGAGAGATATATGGCAAAACCTTTGGTTGCAATCGTGGGCCGACCCAATGTGGGAAAGTCCATGCTGTTTAACAAGCTGACGGGAGCCCGTACGGCCATCGTGGAGGACACTCCCGGCGTGACCCGCGACAGAATTTACGGAAGCTGTGACTGGAACGGTCGTGAATTTGAAATCGTGGACACCGGCGGTATTGAGCCCAATACGGACAGCGAAATGCTGCTGTTCATGCGCCATCAGGCAGAGATCGCCATTCGTACGGCAGATGTGATCGTTATGGTCACGGATGTCAAGACCGGCGTAACGGCGGCGGATATGGATGTGGCAACGATGTTGCTGCGCAGCCGCAAGCCTGTGTGCCTTGCGGTGAATAAATGTGACTCCATCGGCACCATGAACCCCGATATCTACGAATTCTATGCCTTAGGCATGGGTGACCCCATTGAAGTCTCCGCTGTCCACGGCCACGGCACCGGCGATTTGCTGGACTGGTGTGTGGAGCATTTTCCTGAGGAAACAGAGGAAGAGGACGAGGGCGAGATCATCAAGGTTGCCATCGTAGGCAAGCCCAATGTGGGCAAATCCAGCCTGTTGAATCGCATTTTGGGCGAAGAACGAGTCATCGTGTCCGATGTGGCAGGTACCACGCGGGACGCCATCGACAGCTACTTTGAAAATGAACACGGCAAGTACCGTTTTATCGACACGGCAGGAATGCGCCGCAAGTCCAAGGTGGACGATGCCATCGAGAAATATTCCAATATGCGCTCCATTGCCGCCATTGACCGCTCCGATGTGTGCCTGATTCTGATCGATGCCAACGAGGGTGTCACGGAGCAGGATACGAAAATTGCGGGGTTGGCCCATGAAGCAGGAAAAGCCTGCATCATCGTGGTCAATAAATGGGATGTGGTGGAAAAAGAAACCAATACCATGAATAAGATGACAGAGGAAATCCGCAGAGACCTGGGCTATATGCCCTATGCCCCCGTGCTGTTCATTTCCGCCCTGACGGGTCAGCGGGTGGGCAAGCTCTTTGAACTCATCAATTATGTGGCTGATCAGGCCGCCATGCGCATTACCACGGGTATGCTCAATAATATCTTGGCGGATGCCACGGCGCGGGTACAGCCTCCCACAGACAAGGGTCGTCGTCTGAAGATTTATTATATGACGCAGGTTGGTGTGAAGCCGCCTCACTTTGTCATTTTCTGCAATGATGCCCGCTTGTTCCACTTCTCCTATCAGCGCTATCTGGAAAATCAGATTCGTGCGGTCTTTGGTTTGGAAGGAACGCCTGTGCGTATCACTATTCGCCAAAAGGGCGACAAGGAGGAATAAAATGGCGATTTTTCTCTGCCTGATGGTGGGCTACCTGCTGGGCAGCCTCAACGGTGCCATTCTGATTTCTCGTCTGTTTCGCCACGAGGATGTGCGGACAAAGGGCAGCGGTAACGCAGGTATGACCAATTTTATGCGAAATTACGGCTGGTCTACCACAGTATTGGTCATTGTGGTGGATTTGGGCAAGGCGTTTTTATCCATTTGGCTGGCCGCATTGATTTGGCCTCAGGGCGGCGAACTGGCACGGATGCTGGGCGGCGTGGCGGCACAGGTTGGTCATGTGTTCCCTGCGTTTTTCGGCTTTCGCGGCGGCAAGGGGATTCTCACGGCGGCAGGCGTGGTACTTGCAATGGATTGGCGGGCGTTTTTGCTGGTTTTAGCTGTGTTCCTGCTGTTTTTTGTGTTTACGAAGTATGTATCTCTTGGTTCTGTGATGGCAGCCATTGCCTACCCCGTCGCTTTTTGGATCTTCTTTCCGAAAGAGTATCGGATCTTTGCGCTGTCCTGCGTGATGGCGGCACTGGCTATCTTCATGCATCGAGGCAATATCAAGCGTCTGCTCCACGGACAGGAGCGGAAAACCTATCTCCACGCATCCAAAAATAAGGAGGATCATCCATGAAAGTTTTGGTAGCAGGCAGCGGCGGCTGGGGCACAGCCTTGGCTATGGTGCTGCATCGCAACGGCCATCAGGTGAGCCTGTGGTCTTATTGTGCGGAAGAAAGTGAAAACTTGGCGAAAACCCTGCGAAATCCATTTCTGCCCGGTGTAGAACTGCCTGAAATGATGGGCTTTACTTATGATTGCGCCACCGCGGCGGAAATGGATATGGTGGTGTTCGCTACGCCTTCCTTTGCCGTGCGCTCCACGGCAAGAGCCTTTGCGCCCTATCTGCGGGAGGATGTCATTCTGACCAGCGTGACCAAGGGCATTGAGCAGGGGACTGGCAAGCGCATGAGCCAAATCGTGAGCGAGGAAACGGGAAAAACCGTGGTTGCGCTCTCCGGTCCTTCCCATGCGGAAGAAGTTGCCCGTGAAATTCCTACGGGTGTGGTTGTCGCTTGCGCAGATAAGGCTTTGGCAGAGCGGGTACAGACGGCTTTTATGTGTGAACGCCTACGGGTATACACCTGCCCCGATGCCATCGGCGTAGAATTGGGTGCTGCCCATAAAAATGTCATTGCCCTCTGCGCCGGTGTCTGCGATGGCATGGGCTACGGCGACAACACCAAGGCACTTCTGATGACCCGTGGCTTGGCAGAGGTGGCTCGTTTGGGAATGGCACTGGGCGCAAAGCGAGAAACCTTTGCAGGACTGGCAGGCGTGGGTGATTTGATTGTTACTTGTACTTCTATGCACTCCCGTAATCGCCGCGCCGGCATTTTGATCGGACAGGGCGTAGAGGTGCAGGAGGCTATGAAGCAGGTTGGTGCTGTGGTAGAGGGCTACTATGCCGCCGCCTCCGCTTGGGAGCTGGCGCAGCAGTACCATGTGGAAATGCCTATCACGCAGGCCGCTTATGAGGTGCTGTACTGCGGCGCATCAGCCAAGGATGTGCTGAATCATTTGATGCTTCGCCAGAAGACCAGTGAAGTAGAAGGGGCAGAGTGGGCAAGATGAATAAGGAGTGGATGCGGAAGCTGAAATTCACCCTGTTTTCTATCTCGGCGGGTGTCGTTCAGGTGGCGAGCTATGCCATCTTAAATGCGTTGCTGCCCTTTGATAAGCTGCCGTCGCTGGACAAGCTGTTAGGCATGGAGGCTTTGCAAAATTGGGAAGACAATGCGACCTGGGTGAGCTATCTCATCTCCTTGGTGCTGTCGGTGATTTGGAATTTCACCGTCAATCGCCGCTACACCTTCCAATCAGCCAACCATGTGCCAACGGCTATGCTGAAGGTGGGCTTGTTCTATCTGATTTTCACGCCTGCATCTGTCGCTCTTTACTGCTGGCTGACGGCAGGCTGCGGCTGGGCAAATTATTTGGTACTGGCTGTCAATATGCTGTTGAACTTCGTGCTGGAATACCTGTATGATACATATTATGTGTTCCGAGGCAGTATCGATACAAATGATCGTGTGAAAGCTTGATCGATGGAGGAAGAACGACCTGCTCGTTCTTCCTCCTGTGCAAAATGGGAGGAAACATGGAACTTCAAATGACTGATCGCTCGCCGGAGGAACTGATCCGTGCGGCAAAGATGATGATTGATGAAACCCTGCCCTTGGTATCCAATTTAGCAAATTTGGCCAGAGTGTTGTATGATGGATTTTCAAATGTGTTTTGGGCGGGCTTCTATCTCAGTGATGAAACGAAAAGCGTGTTATATCTCGGCCCATACCAAGGGGCCTTAGCTTGCACAAGAATCGCTTTCGGTAAAGGTGTATGCGGCTCCGCAGCAGCGAAAAAAGAGGCGATTTTGGTGCCCGATGTCCACGAATTTCCCGGACATATCGCTTGCTCCTCCGAAAGCAACAGCGAGCTGGTTGTGCCAATTTTGAAAAATGGAGAAACCGTTGCAGTCATTGATTTGGACAGCAAAGAATTCTCCAATTTCACACAGGAAGATGCGGAGCTCTTAACGGAGATCGCCTCCATTATCGCAGAAATCTTCTAATAACTGGTCATATTCCATAGTTTGTTGCATCGAAATGAGCAATGCTACAGCAAAAAGACCATTCGGCAAAAAACTTCAAAAAAAGTGAAAAAAGTGCTTGACAAACAGAAACTCCTGTGTTAATATATCGGAGCTGTCGGCGGAAAGCCCACAGCGGTGTACCTTGTAAATTAAACAACGAGAAACATGAACAAACACCTTGGACAATTTTGATTGATGAAAAAAACAAAGTTGTTCTTGAAATGTCAAAGAAAATTTGAGATGCAAAGAACAGCCAACGAAAATTCTTGAGTAAAGCTAAGAGCGAACTTATGAATTGAGATTTTAATTCTGCGTAGAGCAGATTAAGATACCATATCATAGAGAGTTTGATCCTGGCTCAGGACGAACGCTGGCGGCGTGCCTAACACATGCAAGTCGAACGGACGAGGGGAGCTTGCTCCCTGAGTTAGT
>JAZOAV010000239.1:0-14238 GCA_045595645.1 Faecousia sp. | reverse complement strand
TAATTTCGCAGAGACACTTTCCCGGCTGTAGATCCGTAAAAGTCCCGATTTTACGAAGTTGTGGCAACGATTTGGCAACAAAATTTCATTATTCATAAGTAAAGAGCTAACTGATTTAGATTAAGTCAGTTAGCTCTTTTTTGTTTTTGTGTCGCCAAATTATTTTTTCGTAGGAAGCTTGATGTCAAATTTCCCACCCAACATAGCCGTGCCAACACCAACAGCGGCAAGGACAACTGTACTCGCTGTCGCAATTAACTTCCAATTAAACATTCGCTTTTCAGAATCTTTATTATCGGCAGTTTGAGCAACTTCTCGTTCCTCTGTTCGTATTTCGGTATCCTTCTTATCAATCATCCGAAGAATCTCTATTTCACGATCCAATATCTCACGCCGTTGTTTTGGTGTCATGTCTGGATTATCAAGGCATTTGCTACAATCTGCTTGAACTTTCTCAGCGAAACTTATGTACTCAGCTCTGCTTGCAGCAGCATTGTCCATTTCTTTGTTGAGTATGTCATAAACTTGATTCACGCTGGAATCATCACTTGCAATAACTGAATCGAGCATACCTTTGTATTCGGTTAGTGTGGATTTGATTAGATTTGCGAGTTCGGGATACTGCGCGATTACTTGAGTTGCAGCTTCGGGACGCAATTCATTCAGTTTTGATGCATAGCTCATAAAATCATTTTTGGATAGATTCTTAAAATCCGTTCTTTTTATGAGATCAAGAACTTGTTTTTCTTTATCTGTGTATTCAATACTTTATCTCCACTTCATTTTACTTTAATTCATCTACCAGCATATCGCTGAATTCCTGCGAAGGCGCCTTTGCCCAACGCTGGGTTTTGTCAAATGCGGGATAGTGGTAACGGCAACGGTCGTATTCTTCCTGCGTGATCTCACCGGCTTTAAGCATGGCAGTTGCCTGTCTCGAAGCATACAGCATTTCGTGTTGCTGCGCGGCATCCTTGTTTTAACGCACATCGACCTTCAGGCAGACTTCCTCGTGGACTTCGCTGATATGAAGTCCGTATCTGTCCTCCAAGGTGAACAACGTGTGCATCAGACCGATACAGGAATCAATGTCCGGTACGGTGAGAGCCTGTGGAGATACATCAAGGGTATCAGCCAATGGTGCGGTCATGTCCGTTTTAGTGTACGATGGTTTTTCTTATGCGTTTCCTTTGTACTTGTCCATTTCCAAAAGGATTCGATAGAGTTGTTCCTGTTCGGCAGGGGTCTTGGAGGTCAGGAATTCGTAGCATTCCAAAGGGATATTTCTCTCAGATGAAGAAGGAGTTCCGATTTTTTGGAATAGTTCCGAAAGAGATATTCCCAATGCAGTAGAAACCTTTTCGATGCTTTCCAAAGTAGCGTTCTTTTCGCCACGCTCTAACTGTCCGATATATGTGGGATGGCACCCGGATAGCTCGGCAAGCTTTTCTTGGCTGAGACCTTGTGTAAGCCTGCAGTTTCTGATTCGTTGACCGATTATTTTGGTAATATCACTCATAGTATCGACTCCCTTCGCAATATAGATATAGTCTATAAATATCAGAACTTTTAATCTATAGACTATTGATATTATTTTGCACAAGGTGTATACTATGAATATTGTTAATAAAATAATAATGTTTTTAGTATTCGGATGTGTTTGTTGTTTCGACAGCTTATGCACGAAATGTTTGAGATACTGTAGAAAAACATCTGAACGGAAACGAGGAGAAACCAACATGAAATCCGTAGCGAAAGTGGCTGTGCCGGTACTGTGCCTGTTGATTCTGATATTTTGCTGTTACCACCATAGGCAAACAGAAACTGTGGATAAATACATAGGTACTTATGATAGCACTGAAGAACAATCAGAACCTAAGACTGAAGCAGCAACCTCCTCCTTTGAATCATACGCAAATCAAACAAGTTATGTTCTGAACATGAACACAAAGAAATTTCACTATCCATATTGTTCCAGCGTGAAACAGATGGCGGATAAAAACCGTAGAGATATGACTGCTACCAGAGAGGAAGTTATTGCTATGGGGTATATCCCCTGTGGGAGGTGTAATCCATAGTACGGGGAGCAGAATTTGTGATGGATATATTTTGTTCTAATTTCCAAAGGATAGAAGTGTAGGTCTTTTACAAGTAGAGATGATTTGTACGACTGTGAACTGGCTAAAATAGGAAGAATTATCACATTGCAACCGGTGGTTGCCTTGGATATCTACTGCTTGCTTAGCTTAAATCTATACGGATGTTTCTCCAATGCCCTATCCGACAGCCGATGCGAAATTGGCATTAAGCGTGCCTTGGGAGCTTCCCAAATAACCATCGTGTTCCAGTTTTTTATAGAAGGTCTACTTGTAATGCTTGGCAGTATCCTAATATCGGTACTTGCTGTCTCCGCAATGACCGCGTTGTATAAACTCTATCAGCTGATCATTTTAGGAAAGCAATTGATCTTCTTTGTCAGTTCCCATTCGCTACTTATGTTTGCAATCTGTAGCGTAGGCACGAGCCTTTTCCTCTCTCTGCTCTTCGCCTTCCGCACCACGCAAACAGAAATATCCGGTTAGTTGAAGTCTGAATAACCATATCATAATTTTAGCGATTATAGCACCGCTTACAATACAGCAGTTTTGCTTACAACGATCCTAGACTCTATATCCTATAAAAGTTTGACTGGTTTCAATTTGTCGTATTCTGTGATATAATTTTGAAATAAGCCCTTGACTTTACACCAAAGTATAATGATATCATTGGGTCGAAAGGAGGTTGCAGATATGATGACCATTAAAGCATTCGCTTCTCTTTGCAACTGCAATGCCCAAACCCTGCGGTATTATGACAAAATTGGTCTGCTGAAGCCGGTTAAGGTGGATCAGTGGTCAGGGTACCGCTATTATGAGAAATCCCAAGCCATAGATTTTGTAAAGATCAAAAATCTTCAGGCCGCAGATTTTTCCATTGAGGAAATCAAAGCACTGCTGACCATGACGGATCAGCAGGTATATGAGGCCTTTGATCGTAAGATTGCAGAGCAGGTGCAAAAATTGGAGCGAATCAAAGAAATCCAACAATCGTATCTGACCGAAGTAAACACAATGAAAAAAATGATACATTCTTTTTGTGACAGTTTGCAGGAATATATCAACGCCCCCGAAATGCTGCAAGAGTTTGCCATGGATGCCCAAAAAGCAGAGGAAATGGTGAAAATCATCCGTAGTCACCTAATCTCTTCCACGGAAGGATCTGGTGAAGAAGCCCGTACAGTTACCATGGTGGTGGATGACAAGTTGTTTGAAGGGGCTCAGGCCTTGGAAAACATGACCTTTATCCTGCGCGAGGATGAATTGAAGGACACCGTGTATCTGAATGCCGAGCACATTCGGGAGGAGACATCCGCTATGACAGAAGATACAGAGGTTGTCTGGGAGTCCCATGGCTGGACTCGAACCTATGAGTTCCTGGATCGTCTTCCCGTACCGGAAGATGATGGAAACTACATTCTTCTGATCCGCCGTCCCAAGAAGGCTATCTGTAACACCTTGGCATATCCGCTGACCTTGTTGGGCAAACTGATTTCGAAAGGCTACAAGGCAGAGCACCTGAACTGCTTCTCCTATGACGACAGCAACGACGGACTGAACCATGTAACCCTTCTCCGCAGAAAATAAAAAACAACTATGAACAAAGCCCCGGAGTCACTTGGCTCCGAGGCTTTATCTATAGGATGGTTATCGAAGCTTTTCCAAGCGTGCGATTTCTCTGTGGATATAATCGATGGATTCGCCGGTAGTATCGCCCCAATCTTTTTCGGAAACCTCCAACTCAAATTTTCGGGTTGCGATGGCACCCACGATGTCACCATCCATTTCACAGCACTGTGCCAGAGAATCCATAGGGTCCGTATAACGCGGTGTGGGCAGTAATTCGATGGATCTTCTGTAATGTGTCTTTGCAGAAGCGTATTGCCCTGCAAGGGTCAATAGATCTCCGATCCAATGCTGAATGCTCCAGTCATTTGGATGCTGTTCGTCCAGAGAATGTATCATTTCTTGAACTGCATTCCAATCGCATTTGGCAATGGCGACCTTGATTTTATGTACGGTCATAAAGTGGTCATTGGGAAAGGCAACTTCCATTTCGTCGCAGTACCGTTGAGCCTCTGCGAGACGGTGATCATCAATCAGTTGCGAAATCAAATGACCATAGGTCATACGCTTGTCGGGATACTTCTCCAAGCATTCCTTGTAGTAGGTGATCAGTGCGTTGTGGGTATTGTGTCTGGGATCCACATGGACCCCACCCATAGCCTTTCCCAAATAGTAGCAACCCATTGCAACACCGTCTTTTCTCTGCAAAATTTCCATTGCGTATTCCTGAGCCCGAACAGAATGCTCCTTTGATAAATGCATCTCCAACTGTGCCAGCATGCAAAGGGGATCACCGTTTTGCGGCTCTCTGCGGGCCTTTTCCAACAGAAACTGCCGTTCATTTTCTACATCCGCAGGGTTCAGAAAACGCACATCCCAAAGCATATTTTGAATGCGTTCCATACGGGTCTCGTCAGACAGTGCAAACAGTTCATCAATGGTCACACCAAAATAGGCAGAAAGACCGGGGAGCATCCCGATATCCGGGACAGACTGACCGCACTCCCATTTGCTGACGGCTTGAGGGGATATGTTAAAATGTTGCGCAACCGCTTCTTGGGTTACGCCTTTTCGAATACGCAAAGCCTTAATCTGATTACCAATATTCATAAAGTCACTCCTTGTTTGAGTATCAAGCGCTTGTGCCTTCATCATAATGGATTTTTGCCGGTTTTTCAAGGGCGGTGTAGATGATGCGCAACAACCGTCGGTTGTGTTATTTGCTATCGTTTTTCAAAAGACGACTGCCAGATAAGGAAAAGCGTCGTTTACTCTCGGCCTCTGCGCATAATGATAGCTCCAAAGGAAACTCCGGGGGAGTTATTACAATTGTGAGCGAGCTACCCATGCGGCCCATCTTGGATCTGCTTGGATCTCTGCCTTGACTTGATCTACTTCCGGAACATTCCACCAAGGCCAATCCTCAGCCATAGTCATATAGTCCTGTTTCGCAATATCTACACTACAGCCGGGAATTTCCTTCGCAAGCCGTACTAGCGGCGTGTGATAGCAGGCGACACCGTCCTCACATACCCGGATAAATTTCAGGCCGTTTTTCCTTGCATTCTCCAGTGCATCAAAGGCTTCGTCCTTTCGGTTATCCAACCACAAATACAGCGAATGAAGCAATTCCAAGCTAAGGACATAAGCATGATGGCAACCAAAATTTCCATCCGGACAGATCACTTCAAAAAGGTGAATGGCACTTGCGATATTTTCTGCTTTTTCATGTGGGGATAGGTGCTGTTGATCACCGGCAGTGATATTTACAATTAAGACAGCACTGGCACGGATCGTCTGCAAAAGCAACTCACTATGGGCTTTGACATAGGCTTTGCCGTCGCAGGCGTAGGCCTGCAAAAATTCCCGGCTGTTCCACATATCGGGAGCTTGTTTTGCCAAAGCCATTCCCTTTTCATAATCTCCCAGGTTGAGATATAGCTGGGCCAGTTCCTCGGTTGCACGATCTCGTAGCTTTCCCAGCGGTAATGTTTGCAGCACTTTTTCATAAAGTGGGATTGCTTCCAGCCATTCTTCGTAGGTTTTGTGTTTTTCTACATCATAGACGCTATAGCCTTCCTCGTCAATCAAATGACATTCTCCGTAGCGGACATACGCTGCTTTGTACAGGGCGGAGGCCAAGCAGAGCATCAGCCTTTCGTTACCGGGATATTCCACCAGAGCAGACCGCGCCAAGGCGATGCATTCCGCAATGCAAACATCGTGTCCACTATTAAGCCGGTTCATGCGGTCTATTTCCGCAGCCAAAGTGTCGATGCGGTGCGTGCGTTCACCCTCGTAGCCGAACAGTTCATCGATGGAGATGCCAAAGAAATTGGCAATGGAGGGGATAAGATTCATGTCCGGGTAGCTCCCACCCGACTCCCAACGAGATACCGCCTGGGAAGTAACGCCCAGTGCCTCGGCAAGCTGCTCCTGGGTTCTTTTATCACGGCGACGGAGTTGCCGAATATTGTTTCCTAATTCGAGTTGCATAATTGTTCCTCCTAAAAAGTGTGATTCACCGGTGTGCCTATATCATATCACATTCCGGAGGATATACAATTATCAATTCGTTGTTTCGTTTTCAACGAATGATTGATTTCAAAGCAAGGGTAATCTCTATATAGCTATCTTAACAAAGTCAATCCTTTACTTAGGACGAAATCGTATCCGTTTGCATAATCATCGGGGGAGATCTCACAGTATATGTCAGGCTTGATGCCGCAACCAATGAATTCTGTGCCGTCCATAAGCCGATAACCCACAGAGCAGACACGCATCCAGCCCCCACAGGATAGTTGTTGCATAAATGGTGTACCGGTAGTTCCACAGGTCTCCGTACCAATGATCGTCGCTCTGTGGTTAGTACGGAACATAGCTATAAAATCTTCCGCAGCAGATACGGTATAACGGGAGGCTAAGATCACACACGGTCCGGAAAACAAGGCGGTGTGAGATTCACCACCGTATGTGTCGATATAATTATCGTAATGTGTATTTGCGACAAAGCTCTTGCTTTCTTCAATTTCTTCACGAGTAGAAAGGCCTGCTGCAATATGCTTCTCAATAGCTTCATTACTCCATTGAACAATTTGGCTGGCAGATGATAAACCGATTCCGGTCATAGAGCGGGTACGCTTCTGACAGCCATGGAACTCCCCGGAAATAAATAACTCGGCAATTTTCGCACCATTCATTGTCATGCCGCCAATGTTCTCACGCAGATCTAAGATAATTCCGGCAATATCCGGTGTCTTGCAAATTGCTGTCCGGACTTCGTCAACAGCATTGCTATACATAAAATCATCCATCTTGACATAAAGAACGCCACCACCATATAGCCGAATGTCCAGCTTGCCACACTTAAGCGAATGGTAATACTCGGGCAAGTTAAGTTCTTTGGACGCAAATCCATCCGTTCTTGTTGGAAGCAGATCAAATAAAAAACAGCCCTTGGTAGTTTCGGCGGCATTCTGTTTTCGGTTTAGGAAAAATGGAAGCATTTGGTGCAATCTGTACTTGGGTACATAATTCCCCACATGGTAGCTATAGGGCTTGATGCTCTCTATTAGGTCAGCAAAGGGAATACCATTTATCGACAAGACCCGGGCACCAATATATTCTGAATGCTGCGAATTTGCCGCATCAATGTAATAGGCATTGCGGATATATTTTAGAGCAAACGGAAGATAACCGGTTTCATCCTGCAACGACCTTGGAAGTAAATAATCTGTATGTCCATCCCCAAGTAAATTCATAAACTCTGCTAAAAGCAAATGAAACTCCCGGTCTGTGTTCACATCTACGATCTTCGGCAGATACTCCCGATATGCGTTGTCCCAATCCATGTTGTGCCGGTCAAAATAAGGAAAAATCATAGAAGCTTGCTTCCACAGCATGGATAAGTCTGCAATGCGGTTTGTCATAGTCATTTAGCCCACCCCTTGTAGTTGTCTATATTTACCGTATATTCTACCGCAAAGTCAGATAAATACAAGTCTTGAAAAGTCTCCGTATCTCTGCTATAATATAAATGCAAAGAAAAGACGTGCTCGGATTTTTTCCGAGCTTTTTTCTTTTCTTATCGATGATTTTCAATAGAGCATGTATCATTATGGCATAGTACTACGCCCTGCGGGAACCTTTTTGGGGATCCTCGCAGGGCTGTATTTTTGATCCATACAAGCTTATCTGCTGAATGCAGTGTAATCATGAATTGGGGTTAAGTTTTACGAAATTCACGGTAAAAGAATGAAGTATATTTAAAATAATGGAGGCTATGTGTTACAATAGACATAGGATTTACGACTTAGTGAGTGAAAGGCCTTTTAACTGAAACGGGAGGGATCAAATGACAGATGATAAGATTTTAGAATTATACCTTAAGCGAGATGAACGGGCGATTGCCGAGAGTGTGGCGAGCTATGCTACATATTGCCGTGCAGTGGTTAGTCGGATCCTATGGGATCAAGAAGATGTGGAAGAAGTCTTGGCGGATACATGGATCGGAGCATGGAATACCATACCACCTCAGCGTCCCCAATACTTACGTCTGTATTTAGGGCGGATCGCACGGAATCGGGCGGTAGATTTGCTACGGAAGAAAAACTCAAGTTGTCGTGGAGGAGATCGGGTCATATCTGCCTTGGAAGAATTGGCGGAATGTATTTCTCCTTTTGGGGTTCCGGAAAGAGAATTCGCTACAAAAGAACTGGGAGAAATCATAAATCGGTTTTTGGAGAATCAATCTCAACAGCATCGAGGCATCTTCCTGCGACGGTATTTCTATATGGAAGATATTCCCATCATTGCCCGTACTTATGGTTTGCGGGAAGGGAATGTTCGTATGATCCTATCTCGCACACGAAAGAAACTGCAAAGCTATTTGAAACAGGAGGGATATTTATGAAAAACATTGATCTGTTGGAAGCCATCGGCTTAGCAAATGAGCAGTACCTTCATGAGAGCGAAGGGACTTCCAAGAAAAAATTACACCCTGTAAGACGGATCGCACTGGTAGCTGCCGTGATTGCTGTTTTTGTATTTACAGTCATGGCAAGCACCGGGATCCTCAAGGGACTGTTGGATGCAGGTAAGAATGGTGCTACCGTTGCCAATCTCAGTAGCGGTATGGGAAGCTTCGTATATCACGAGGACAGCATCTACTACGGAACATTTGGCAAGATTTATCGGTACGATATGGAAGGCAATGTGCTGAATACCTATTTTTTGGAAAATGACCAAGAAGCACCCCGATATATGTTTGTCTCGGAAGATGCCATTGTATATGTTACGGATGGGGCATCCAAGGCACTGACTGTGCAACCGAGAGACGGAAGTGAGACCTACAGCGTGGACTTAGGGACAGCGATCACCAACGCCTACGCAGATGGTCAGATGTTATATACCCATTGCGGTGGTACGATGCTGTGCCGAATTGACCTTGTGACAATGGAGATTACAGAACTTCTCCGGGATGTTAGCTCTTATTATGTAGATGATACCTACATTTATGCAGTTCAGACGCGGGGAGAAAAAGAGATCTACCGTAGCAAAAAGGACATGATCCAATTCGAGCCTATTACGCTGGACTTTGTTCCCAATAAGGTGCTTGCCCATGGGGAATCACTGTACATCTGCCGATGGTTGGATGCTGATGAACAGAAGGAAACGGGACACCGTTATGGAATCAGCCTGATCGAAGGAAATAATCAGACAAACCTGCCTGTATATTCTTGGCTCTATCAGGTGGTGGGCGATAGAATTCTGTATCTGGAAGAAGGGGCAAATGCTCTGAAATACTATGATCGCAAAACCGAAGAGACAGGTTCCCTTGCAGAAAATGTATTTACCTTCTCTGTATTTGCGGATCGGTATATCTGCATCGAGGGATACAACGAAGCACCCAAGGTCTATGACATGACCACAGGGATCTGCAATGAGGTTACAATAGAACAACCGTAAACACGAACTTTTTATAACAGCGGCTCCTGTCCCACAAAGACAGGAGCCGTTTTCAGGACAAATTCATTTTTGATCCATAGATCATTCAAATAGGGAGCTTAGTGTGTTGTAAAGGTCTTCATCAATTTCTCGGATGAAGCGACCGTCAACCGGGCGGTCGTCGATGAGATAGTAGCCGTCGTATTGCGGTAGAACAAGGCAGTGGATCATATCTTGATGAAGAACTAAATCGTTATGAGTTTTGTACTCTATTATAATGTCAAAACCGTCTTTGAAATCATATCCACCTGAGCCATCGTGCTTACGGTACATATCGTGTTCCCAATCTAAATAGGGGGAACCGTCAATGGAAGCTAAGATATCCAATGCGATTTCTTTGTCCTCGATTGCCATAGCCCCTTCATTATGATTGTTAATGAGTTTCACAACAGTGATCCGCAGGACAGGGGACGGTCCGAAACCACTGAAAAAGTCTGCTAAATTCGGGACACGAGCTTATTTTGACCTATAGCATGTCAGTCAAAGTCTTGTTTAATGACAAAGAAGCGTATGTTTTATAACAAATCCGGACTTTTTCAGTGGTCTCGGACGGTCCTCTGTCCTACTGCAAAAAATTTATTAAATCCAAGAAAATAGGAGAAAACCAACGTTAATTTTACAAAAAAATCCGAAAGACACAGAACCGTTCCCTGTCCTACGAAAGACACAGAACCGTCCCCTGTCCTACGTTTTTTAATAGGATATACCAAAAAAATCAAACAAAAACGCACCCAGCAAAAGAATTACGAAATAATGTGTACTGAACAACGCGCAAGCTCTTGCAAGCCAAGGCTTACAGCACTTTTACGCGTTGTTCGAGTGCAAGGTTTTTGCAGAAAAACTGCAAAAACCTTGCACATTTCGTTGGCGCATCGGGATGCACCAACGAAAAAACACATTATTATAAAATTGACACCGAGTAGGAACCGTGCTATAATAAAGATATAGAATTGGGTGGTGTGATGAAATGACGCAGGAACAGAAGTGTTTCATAGAAAAACTGTATATGGAGCATTTTGAAACACTGCACCGTTATGCGTACATTGTGTTGCAAGATCATCAGACCGCCGAGAATTTGGTGAACGATACCTTTTTGGATGGGATCAAAAAGGTGGAGCTGCTTCGGGGGCATGAGAATCCCGTCGGCTGGCTGATGCAGGCCTTGAAGCTCCATATGAAGCACTACCTCTTTACAAAAGCCAAACAACCACCCGTGGTTCCTTTGGAAGATACAAGGGAGTTGTCCCACGAAGAATCGCAGTTGAAGGATGCGGAGGCAGCTCTGTCCGATGAAGACCGGCGTTTTTACGAGCTGTACTACAAAGTCGGCTTATCCCACAAGGAGCTTGCCAAACGGTACGGGATTTCCGTTTCTGCCAGTCAGAAGCGTTTGGAGCGCATACGGGAGAAGTTGAAACGCTTGCTTCGCGAGCCGTAAAAAGTTGTGAAACGGATGTCAGCTTTTGCGAATTATTTGGCGTATATAGGTGAGGAGGTATGGATATGACGGAGCGGTATGATCCATTTGCCGGCTTGGAGCTGCTGCCAAGCCCGTTGTTGGAGGAAATCATACAGACAGATTTCAGCGGCGAGGCAAATTATAGCGATGATATGATCCGATACGTGCTGGAAATATTGGCGAAACGGGAAAGAGAAGAACATCCGGAAGCGGTTCCCAATGTACAGGAGGCATGGGCAAAACTGCAACTGCGCATGGATGCAAAGGAAGGGTTTTCTGCAGCGCCGCAAAAGCCTTCGGCAAACGGAAAAAAGCGGATTTTCCGCTATGTTGCGTTGGTTGCCGCCTGCGTTGCAATCCTTTTTGCAACGCTCATTACAGCACAGGCCATGGGTATGGATATCTTCGGTGCACTGGGAACATGGACGGACAACACCTTCCACTTTGAGGCTGTAACGGAGGACGCCTCCACGCCGATGGAGGAAGCTGTGGCAGAGGAGCTTTCTGCAATGGGAATTCCGACGGAGCTGTTCCCTGCATGGATTCCGGAGGGGTATGTGTTGCTGCGTATGGAGTGGAGCAAGTTGGAAGCTGTGAAAGGCCTCCATGTAACATATACGAAGGCAAACGGCGGGGAAGCACTGACGATCACGGTTGAGAAATATTTTGACACTGCATTTGCAGAAGGAAGAAACCATGAGAATAATTCCGGAGACCCGTTTATATATGTAAAAAGCGGAAGACAATTCTATATCTTTGAAAACAGCGGAACATGGACGGCGACATGGTGCGACATGGTGTATGGCATTACCATCTGCGGAGCGGAATCCAAGGAAACGGCCATTGCAATGATCGATTCCATTGGGGAGCTTACAAGGGAGAAAACCCTTGATTCGGATGCCTCCAAGGGTGCGTATGCCCCTGTCGTCAAGGCCCTTTCCGAGATGGGGCTTCCTACGTCCATGGCTCCCACGTGGATTCCGGAGGAATATGCCTTGGTCGAACTCGACCCCTATACCTCAGAGTTTGAAAGATGTGTTTTTACGGCATACTGCGCCTCAGGCAAGGAACACCTCATTACCGTAGACATTAGCGAATATTACGATACGAATGTATTGGAGGCTTTGGAGTTTTTCAAAAGTCCGGGCACACCTGAGATATATGTCAGCAACGGAAGACAATTTTATATATTCCGAAATGCGGATACATGGACAGCAACATGGTCGGACGGAACCTATTGCATCACGATTGCCGGCGTGGAAACCGCAGAAATTGCAAAATCCATCATTGATTCGATTCCGGTGCTTGTCATGGAGAAGAATCTTGTAGCCGAAGCACTTTCCGAGGCAGGATTGCCTACCGCCTTTGCTCCTACATGGATTCCGGAGGGGTATGAGTTGATCGAAGTGACTCCCATCGGCTCAGTATTGAATAAGGGGGTTGCTGCTACTTACACATACAAGGGCAGGGAGCAAAACCTTCTCATAGACATCTGCGAGTATTACGACTCGGCGTTTTTGTATGATACTGTATATGAAAAAAACGAAGGAGTGCCCGAAGAATATCAGAGTAACGGCAGACGGTTTTACCTGTTCAGAAATGTTGACACATGGACAGCGGTGTGGAGCGACGGAAGATACAGTATTAGCTTAGGTGGAATGGATTCCCGGGAAACCGCTGTTTCTATCATCGATTCCATTCCGGAGCTTGTGCAGGAGCAAACCAGTGAATCCTGATCGGTCGAACTCCGTATACCACCGTAGGGATGCCCCTACTCCCCTGTTAATACGAAACCTTTATTCGTGCCCTTAGCGCGCGGCTTCCTGGACGCGCCATGCAGGCATTACTATATGCACACAAATTCGGCGCTTTGTGCCATCTGCCGCTTACACGGAGCGCGTCAAGGATGCCGCGCGCTACGAAGCGTCAGAAAATATTTCAAACACCTGTCAGCTTTTCGCGATTTTTCGACGTATATATGCGAAGGGGTCACCGGCAACATCCCCCCTGCCGCCCCCCTCACCCGATTGCAATATGTATTTCGGTGAGTAAATCCCGGAGATCAACGGTGCATGAATTTTTGCGTTGTTCAGTACATATTACAAAAGGGTACCGCCTTTCCTCGCATACGGGGGAAGGCGGTATTTATTCCACTCAACACATTCTCAAACAATAAAACAATCCTTTCTAAACGCTTGACATGAGAGCGACTGTGTTGTATTATTGAAGTAGAAGCAATGCGCTTCTGCATCTTATGATTATAAGGAGGAAACCATTATGTTCTGCAGGATTCTTTCGATCTGTCTTACAGTTTTGTTGCTGTTCGGCCTTCTTCCCATCGGAAATGTTAGCGCCCAAGGCAGCAACGACTACGACATGACCGCATCGGTCGAGGGCGGCACGATTTACTTCAATTCCTCTACACAAAGCGTTGTCGGAGGAACGGTTTCGGGCAATCTTGTCATCCCTTCTCACATCAACGGCATTCCCGTCCGTTCCATTGGCAAGTTAGCCTTTCAGGGAGATTGGGGTGCACTTCTGTCTGTAACGCTGCCCGAGGGCCTGGTAACGATTGAAAACAGCGCGTTCAATCATTGCATCGCTTTGCATACCGTGAACCTGCCCTCCACACTGGAGCGGATCGGAGACATGGCCTTTTACAAAACTGTGCTGAAAAAGATTGAATTGCCGGATGCAATTCGCTATATCGGTGAAAACGCCTTCGCCTGCACCTCTCCCGAAGCACTTGTTCTACCGGAGGTCCCTCTTTTCCTTGGTGCCGGCGCCTTTAGCGAGTGTTACACCATCACGGAGGTCGTGATCCATGAATCCGTGGTGCTGTCTGAACGGGTGTTCAGCAACTGCGGAGGACTTCAGAAGGTTGTCCTTCCCGATAATCTGACCGTGCTTCCCGCCAGATTGTTCGAAGAATGCGGCCAGTTGAAAACCATTAACCCGTAACTTTCGAACGATTAAGTAATACGAACATTTAACGCGTCAAGCAACTTCTGGGTTTTGCCTGAGATCTCTCCGGTAACCCAGGAGTTGTTTATTTTTAACCGATGGATATACTTCAAGTGCGTAATGAAGTCCTGAACAGAGTATTTTGAT
>JAZOAV010000238.1:0-6282 GCA_045595645.1 Faecousia sp. | reverse complement strand
CAAAAAATGCCGTGTAATGCTGTTCTTGCCGCCATAGGCGGGGCAGGATATTTATCCTGCAATAAAATGGTTATGAAACCATTTTATCAAGAAACAGTATTATAGCCCGTCAGGGCGTAGAAACTCGTATGAGACGCTTTTTGTGCCTTTCGGCACAAAAAGAGAGCGTGTCAAAGAACCTGTATCGTAGGGGCGATTCATGAATCGCCCGCCTATGAAATGTTTCGGATTCGCCGAAAATTATGTAAGAAAACGGAACTTTTGAGCCGCGCGGGAGGTTCGTGAACCTCCCCTACAAAGTTTTTTGATAGTCTGGCTTTTTGTGCCTTTCGGCACAAAAAGATTCCATTAAAAGTTGTCTACTTTTAATGGAATAATAGTATTAGAAAGGAAATGGAATTATGCGTAAATTATGGATGTTTATTTTCGTATTACTATTCTGTTTGCTTATTTCTTCAGGCTGTGATTCAAAGGCACCTGAGAAAGTAAAGACAGAACCTACAGAAAGCACCACAGAATCCGTAGCTCAAACTACATCGCAAACAGAGGGGGCTACCGAAAAGGAGCCCAAGCCCTCAAAGGAAGATGAAACCACAGAGCCCGCTTCGGAACCTGCAGATTCTGATTCTCTGTTGTCTTCCATTCAGGAAATGCTGGAGCAGGATCACGCTCTATGTGCAGTCGCATATGTTGGATACTGCGATGGTAGCTTTGCAGAGATTCAAGAGGGATTTGAGTCAGAAGGGATTCTTGAGGCACTACCAATTTTATCAGAGATCGAGGAAGATCGCTTTATTAGCAACGAAGGATCTGAGCTATATCTTGTGATTCCTCGTGAGGATGTTGGCTTGACCGTTTATGAACAGGTATTGGATGAAAACGGCGAAGAACTTATCTACGGCGAAGAACTTTATCGTAGTGCTCAGCTCGAACCCGTACTTCTTAGAGGCAATGTCAGCGATATCCTGCCCAATTTTGTGCTTCTCATTGAGGGACAAGGCGGCGAAACCATGGAATATAGTCCCAGTCTTAGCTTGCGTGATGGAATGCTCAATGTTGAAACAAGCTTGATCTTCGATATGACCCCCTATGAAACGCTTGGGATCTACACAGGACCGGAATACGGTGGGGAAGATCCTTGCATGGGTAGATGGTTTGCTGAAGTGCCTGATTTACAAGGCGAAGCCATGGCCCTTGAGTTGGTCTTAGGCTATGATGGCGTAGCTTCCTATGGCTACGGACCTGTGAATACAGAATTGTACGAGTTCTTTGAGGGGGAATGGTGGCAGAATGATGAAGGGTACCTTTGTCTTTCCCTTAGCGGAGGCCCGGTAGGGGATCCGGAATCTCAATACGACTTCTATGGTGAATTTCAGCCGGACTGCATGGAGCATTCTTTGGACTTAACCCATATAGATGGATATAGTTTCCTCTATGGCATGGAAGGGGAAGTTATAAGCTTCTGTGCCTCCAACACAAATGCATTGATTGGCTTGTGGAGGACTTCTGTGTATGATTTCCAGGGGGATGGATATATCTACCATGATTTAGAGCTAATGGGAGATCATTACTGTTGTCTCTTAGTCCATAATGGAGAGGGCACAACTTATGCTGCCTATGATGGAACTTGGGAAGCTTTAGATGGAAAATTGTCCCTTGATATGAAGATGTACAGCGGAAATAATTATTTAGACTCCATCACTCAGACCATGGGTGGAATTTATGATGCTGTTATAGATTCCGACGGTTGGCTGACACTCCATTACTTTAGTGGAGATTACTTGACTGAGGATATGAGCGAAATTGGTATCCAAACCTTTGAACCGACCGTATCCTATGGCTAAAAATTGATCGCATTTTCTGCTCTGTATTCAGGCATGACGAATAGTATTCTGTGCTATTTGTCATGCCTGTTATGTTTCTTTATATTCATACTATTATTCCATTAAAAGTAGACAACTTTTAATGGAATCTTTTTGTGCCGAAAGGCACAAAAAGCGTCTCATACTACTTTCTGATAGAAATCAAACATTTCTATCAGAAAGCAGTATCAGTGCAATTTCCTTTGCCAACGGGATCATTCTCCTGTTTACAAATTAGCTACGCTGTGGTATAATTGAATTAACAACATAACAAAGATGGTGAGGAGAATACAGTGCGTAAGAATGAGAATCTGATTGCCATATACTCCCGAAAGTCCAAGTTTACGGGGAAGGGGGAGAGTATCGGCAATCAGGTAGAGCTTTGCAAAGAATATGTTCGCAATATGTTTGGTCCTGAGTATGTAGATCGCTGTGTGGTGTTCGAGGATGAGGGGTTCTCCGGCGGCAATTTGCAGAGACCTGATTTCAAGCGAATGATGGAGGATGTTCGCAAACGGAAGTTTAAGGCTATTGTGGTTTATCGTCTGGATAGAATCAGCCGTAACATAAATGACTTCACCGGCCTGATTGACGAGCTGACGAAATTGGATGTATCCTTTGTCTCCATTAAAGAGCAGTTTGATACAAGCACTCCCATGGGACGAGCTATGATGTTTATTATCTCCGTGTTCTCCCAGTTGGAACGAGAGACCATTGCGGAACGAATCCGGGATAATATGCATGAGCTTGCAAAAACAGGCCGCTGGCTGGGTGGTACTACCCCTACAGGCTTCGCTTCCGGTGCTGTTAGCAAGATCACCATTGATGGAAAAGAACGAAAGTCCTTCAAGCTCATTCCCATCCCTGAGGAAATCGAGATCCCCAAACTGATTTTTGATCTATACTTACAAACAGATTCCCTAACCGCAGTGGAGGCAGAGCTTCTGAAGCAGAGGATCAAAACGAAGACAGGGAAGGACTTCACTCGTTTTGCCATCAAGGGGATTTTACAGAATCCCGTGTACATGGTTGCGGACGAGGATGCTTATACCTATTTCACAGACAGAGAAGCGGAGGTCTGCTATCCCAAGGAGGCCTTTGACGGAAGCTGCGGCATCATGGCATACAACCGAACCAATCAAGAAAAGGGGAGAACCACCCAAATCCTTCCTATTGAGGAATGGATCATTGCGATTGGGAAGCACCCCGGTATCATTCCCTCCAAGAATTGGATCAAGGTGCAGGAATCTTTAGACAGGAATAAATCCAAGGCATATCGAAAGCCCCGAAATAACGAAGCCCTGTTGACAGGCTTGCTGTACTGTTCCTGCGGGGACAGAATGTACCCTAAGCTGTCTCAGCGGAAAACCGCAAACGGTGAACCCATTTACACTTATGTCTGCAAGATGAAGGAACGGAGCAAACGGGAACGCTGCAACCGTCGCAATGCAAACGGGAATATTCTGGATGCTGCCATAATTGAGCAGATCAAGACTTTGACGGAACACGACAGCAGCTTCCTCTCTCAACTTGAAAAAAGCCGTAGCTTCTATACAGGTAAAAGGGAACAATACGACAGTCAGTTGGAACAGCTTCGCACAGAGTTCCAGCGGAATCAAAAACACATCATCAATCTGATCGCCACCTTGGGAGACCTTTCTCCAGCATCTTCTGCAAGAGGGGTCTTAACGGAGCGAATCGAGGAGCTGACCGCAGCAAACCATGAAATAGAAAACCGAATCTATGAATTAGAGGGCCTTGTAAATGTGGACACCCTCTCTGATGCTGAGTTCGACCTCCTGCGGCAGATGCTCTCTGTGTTTAGCAGCAGCATTGACGAAATGTCTGTGGAAGAGAAGAGAGCAGCCATCCGCACCGTGGTTCGCAAGGTAATTTGGGACGGCGTGAATGTCCATGTTGTGTTCTTTGGAGCAGACGAAAATGACATTGAAATCCCCGATATGTCAGATTCCATTGGTCACACAGAGGACATAGAGGGGGAAGAAGAACCCCTCGAAGCCTTTGCAGATGTGGATTATGAAGACAACTTCGACACTTTAAGCGACTTTGAAAACGGTGGCAATTCTATGTCTCCTTGGGGAGCAGATAGCAAATGAAATCCTGATGCACTTTCGGGCGCAGAGAAAGAGTGCTTCGGATGTGTCCTTATCGGATTACATTGAGACTGGGAAGGATGGAGCGGCTCTGTCCTTGATGGATGTGATTTGC
Source organism: Faecousia sp. (assembly GCA_045595645.1). Classification (GTDB taxonomy): domain Bacteria; phylum Bacillota; class Clostridia; order Oscillospirales; family Oscillospiraceae; genus JAZOXB01. The sequence continues at coordinate 2,191 of JAZOAV010000238.1, read as the reverse complement.
TCCGACGAAGATTTATTTGAACAGCTTTCCGACAAGGAGATTTATGGGAAGCTGCATCAGAAGATAGGCGAGTGTTTGGATGAGCGAGAGAAAACCGTCATTACTCTGCGCTACGGTATGGGGAATCGACAGCCCATGACCCAGCGGGAAGTGGCAAAGCTCTGTGGCATTAGTCGGAGTTATGTCAGCCGCATTGAGAAAAAAGCATTGGAAAAATTAGAGGATGCACTAAAGGAGTAAGCTATGAACGCTTGGAAGCATTTCAAAACAATCACAAAACACCGCTGGCAGGTACGAAAGCACTGCTTCCGGGTTGGTCTGTACTGGCGAGGTCTGGTTCACGATGTATCGAAGTATTCGTGGGCAGAATTCCGCAGCGGCATCAAATACTATCAGGGTACTCGCAGTCCCAATAGTCGGGAACGGGAGGTTTTGGGATATTCTGAGGCGTGGATGCACCACAAGGGACGCAATCGGCACCATTTTGAATATTGGACGGATTTGAATTTGCAGAGCCGCCGATATGAGCCTGTGGAAATGCCCCGCGTTTTTTTGGTGGAGATGGTAATGGACCGCATTGCCGCTTGCAAGATCTACAACGGGGCTTCTTATACGGACAGCGACCCTTTGAATTATTTCCTTCGTTCTTCCGAGTCTCGTCAGGGCTCACTGATGCACGAAAATACCAAGCATGACCTGTGTATTTTGCTGACTATGCTGCGGGATAAGGGAGAAACAGAAACATTTCGGTACATCAAAGAGGTCGTTTTGCAGAATTTGCCGATAAAAAACGCAGAACCGTAATTTTTACGGTTCTGCATTTTTATCAAAAAGTAGCTACATCGGGGTCGGCGGCTTCGGTGGGCTCTACGGTGATGGCATGGAGTATGGGGCCGATGCCTCGGTACAGGCTGTGGAAGCGTACTTCCACTTGGGCGGTGACCGTGACCCAATTCCGCGCGGAGAGGGAAGCGGCTTGTTCATATTTACAAGGCATTCCCATAAACTCGATATCGTCCACACAGCAGGTCATTACAAAGCGTCCGGGGGCAAAAAAGCCCTCCTTTTCCTTCCGCAGACGGGCCACCTGTGCCTTGAAGCGGACGGTTTTTCCCTTGTATTTCTTGGGTTCTTCGCTGATGTCCCGATAGAACAGGGCGTAGTCCTCGTCCTTGATTTCAATGACGGAAGCATTGATATCGAAGGGCAGGGGATCCTGAATTTCGTCAAATTCCGTCTTTCCGTTGGTGTATTCGTAGAGGATCCCGACGCGGCGGTTGATGGCGCGCGCCAGCTTGTGCAGGGGCATGATATCCGTTCCTACGGGAACACGGTTGAATACTACCATTTCGCAACCCGTGAGCTTATCCACCACAAGGGAACGCATATTATTATTGTAGCTTAGGATAGTGGAGCCGTCGGCAAACATGACCTCCTGGGCTACCTGCCATTCCTCGGGCATTTTCTGATAGAAGGGACCAACCTGCAACATTCCGTTCAGCTCCAGCACAACACGCTCGGCACGGTGCTTTTTTTGCAGAGCTTCCAGCTCGGCGGTGGTGACAGTCTCCTGATCCACAACCTCTAAAAAAACCTGCTTGTAGGGATAAGCGGAAATGTCCGGTTCTTCCTCACCTTCCTCACAGAGAAGAAGGAGGGTACGCTCACCGGAATTAAAACGAGTGTCGCAGAGGGTTTCCTGAATGAATTTGGTTTTTCCGGCATCCAAAAAGCCGGTAAAGGCATATACGGGAATCGGCATGGCTTACACCCCGAAGCGGCCGGCGATGGCCTGCTCGTTCAGTTTGGAGCCAATGACACACAGACGACCGGTGACAGCGGCGCAACCGCTGCGGATGTCCATTTCACCGGGCACAAAGTCGAAGTGGATCCAGCTTCCGTCCACAGCGGGGACAATGCCTTTGGCTCGTAACACCATACCGTAGACCGCCTCCTGTTCCAGCTCCACCAAGATGCAACGAATCTCCTCGGCGGTGAACTTCTTGTGTGTTTCGATGCCCCAGCTTGTGAATACCTCGTCGGCATGGTGATGGTGGTGATCGTGACAGCCGCAGGTGCAATCCTCACCATGTTCATGGTGGTGCTCGTGATGATGTTCGTGCTCATGCTCATGCTCATGATCGTGATCGTGGCAGCCGCAGGTGCAATCCTCACCGTGTTCATGGTGATG
>JAZOAV010000237.1:0-18757 GCA_045595645.1 Faecousia sp. | reverse complement strand
GTGTGGTTTACACCGTACGGGTTCAAGTCCCGTTTCCCGCACCAAGCAAAAAACCTCTCTTGTCTACCGGACAAAAGAGGTTTTTTGCAATGATATCCGTTCCCTTCGGTCACGGATGATATAGCTGACGCTATGATATCTGCTTCGCAGATGATATACGCTTCGCGTATGAAGGGAACGGATATTATATCATATTTTCACGAAGTGGAAATATATCATGCGGCGTTAGCCGTATATCATATCGCGTTAGCGATATATCATTGAAAATATTACCGTATTGTGATACGATAAAACAGAAGTGGTGATTGCTTTGTATATTGTAAGGAACGGCCTGTGTGCCGTTCCTTATTGCATATTTTGAGGAATATTCTGTGGAATGACACATAGGTCATTCCCTACATATGCATTTTGAGACTGCCCCTTTCATCTGTCAAAGCCTCCCTTGTCATTCTCAAAAAAATGTGCTACAATGAAGTAACACACAAAAGAAGGAGGAAATTTCTATGATAAAACTGTTTCGCCGCGGCGTAAGCCTGCTTGTGCTTTTGGCATTGGTGCTGAGCTTCCTGCCTATGGTGCCGAGAGTCAGTGCCGCCAATCTGTCTACGGACATCTACCAGCTTCCCAGCATGACCCTCAACGATGCGGGCACCAAATATCGGCAGAATATGTCCTACATCATCCGTACCCGCAACGGCAAAATCATCGTCATTGACGGTGGCTACAGCTACGACAATGTGGATTCCAACTACCTGATTTCCCAGCTCCAGACCATCACGGGCAAGGAGGTTCCCAATGTGGACGCCTGGTTCCTCACCCACGACCACGCAGACCATGTGGGCTGTTTCAAGGCCATTGCCGCCCGCCTGCGGGAAAAGCTGACGGTCACGGCGGTTTATTATCGCTTCCCCACAGAAGCGGAAATCGACAAATACGCCCCCGAAGCCAGCAGAGCCTCCCTGAAGAGCTCGGTGCAGGCCTTCCGTGCCCATGTGGCCCTGATGAAAAAGGACGACGGCACCCCCACGGACACAGTGACCCTTTCTGCCCGTCATGTGAACCGCTGTAACGGCTCCTTTGTCATTGACACGGTGCAGATCGACGTGCTGATGACCTGTCAGGAGGTCTTTTGGGGCTGTGATAACATCACCACCAAGTATTCCGGCAACTTGTCCAACAACGGCAAAGCCTACACTTCCCAAACCATCAAACAGCTTGTGGAGGCGGATTTCGGCAATAATACCTCCACCGTGTTCCGTCTGACCACCATGGGACAGAGTGCCATTTTCCTGGGAGACGCGGCAGAACCGGCAGGTCTGATGCTGAAATATTTCCACGACCAGAACGCGGCCAATTCCAACAAGTATTTCTCCCTGAAATCCGACATCGTGCAGATGGCACACCACGGCCAAAATGCCGTGCCCAAGAGCGTTTATGTGGCCATCGCCCCGAAAATTGCTCTTTGGCCCGCCCCTGACTGGGTCTATACCCCCAGCAGCTCCAGTGAGCTGACCACCAACTACACCAAGCAGTGGATGAGCGAATTGGGTGTGACCAACTATGTTTCCAAGGACGGTCTGAAGAAAATCAGCATCAACGACCTGCGCACCGATGCCCAGCCTGTCGTTCCCGAGGAGCTGAAGCCCCTGATTTTCGACCCCACTTATTACACCACCCGATACCCCGATGTGAAAAATGCCTTCGGCAGCGACGAGGCTAAGCTCTACAACCACTTCCTCCAATACGGCATTGAAGAGGGCCGCTGTGCCAGCCATTATTTCGACATCAAGTTCTACATGAGCCAGAATTCCGCAAAAATGGCGGATTACTGCAAGGGCGACTACGAAAAGGGCTTTGCCCACTTCCTGAAATATGCTTATTTGGAAACGGAGCTGACAGGCGGCGGGGCCAAGAAGCTCTCTGCCAAGTTCGATTGCAAGTATTATTATAATAACTACCCTATTTTGAAGGAATTGGGTCTGAAAAACGAGTTTGAAATCCTGCAATATTATGTTACCACGGGTAAGGCCGCAGGCCATCAGGCGACAGCGGAGATGATTACTTTGGATAAGGGCATCACCTACCATTCGGCCAAGCTTCTGCCTGCCGTTGCCGCCACCTGCACCGCCGAGGGCAAGACCGCAGGCAAGCAGTGCAGTATTTGCGGCCTGATTCTCGCCGCCCAAACCCCCGTGGCCAAGCTGAGTCACACGGCTGTCACGGACAAGGCTGTTGCCGCCACTTGCACCACCGCGGGCAAGACGGAAGGTTCTCACTGCTCTGTCTGCAATGCAGTGATTCAAGCACAGACTACGATTCCCGCAACAGGCCACACTCCTGTAACGGACAAGGCGGTAGCCGCAACTTGCACAACAGCGGGCAAAACCGAAGGAAGTCACTGCTCCGTCTGCAATGCAGTGATTAAGGCACAGACCACCGTTCCCGCAACGGGCCACAGCTACACCTCCAAGGTCACAACCGCCGCAACCTGCACCAAGGCTGGCGTGAAAACCTTCACATGCTCCAAGTGTAATCACAGCTACACCGAGGCCCTTGCTGCAACAGGGCATACCCCTGTAACGGATAAGGCCGTTGCCGCCACCTGTACAACAGCGGGCAAAACTGAAGGTTCTCACTGCTCTGTCTGCAATGCAGTGATTCAAGCACAGACTACGGTTCCCGCAACAGGCCACACTCCTGCCACGGACAAGGCGGTAGCCGCCACTTGCACAACAGCGGGCAAGACCGAGGGTTCCCACTGCGCCGTCTGTCATGCAGTTCTTGTGAAACAAGACACCATTCCCGCCTTGGGACACGACCACAGCTACACCGACAATGGGGACGGCACGCACACGGGTACTTGCAGTCGTTGTAAGGATGTATTGACGGAAGGCCACAAGTTCGAGGGCGATACCTGCTTCTGCGGCGGCAAGGTAGTGACCGTGGACGAGAGCATCCGCATTTATCACACTCTGGATTTGGCAAGTGACATTTCCATTACCTTTGCGGTTCCGCAGACGGCTTTGGCAGACTATGACAGCTTCTATTTGGAATGTATCCTGCCCGAATACGAGGGCAACACCCTCACAGGGGCTTCCACTGCCAGAATTGGGCCCATTGTCAACGGAAGCTATTACTATTTCACTCTGACAGGCATCACCGCCGTACGCATGGGCGATATGGTAAGCGCAACCCTGCACATGACAAGAGGCACTGCCCAGTATATTTCTGCTGTAGATACCTACAGTGTAGCCACCTACGCTTATGGTATGCTCAACAGTACAACCGACAGCAAAATGCTGACCCTGTGTGCTGACCTCTTGCGCTACGGCGCAGAGGCACAGAGCTTCAAAAAGTACCGTACCAATGCCTTGGTAGATGTCAATATGACCGATGTGCACAGAAGCTACCTGAGCAACACGGAAGCCCTGACCTTTAACGCAACGGACAGCTACCTTGGCGATTTGGCAAGCCCCAAAATCACATGGGTAGGCAAGACTCTTGATTTAGGTTCCAAGGTGGGCATGAAGTTCGTGTTCAACACCAAGAACTACAGCGGAGATATTGCAAATCTCTCCATGAAGGTCTCCTACACAGGAAGCAACGGTGAAACCAAGACCGTCACCCTAACAGGCGCAGAGGCTTATAATGCCGCCAACGGCTATTACAGCTTTACCTTCTACGGTCTGCTGGCCTCCGAATTGCGAACGGTGGTAGATGTGGCGGTTTACGAGGGCAGTACCCAGCTCACGGAAACCCTTCGCTACAGCGCAGAGAGCTACGCATCCAAGAACACCACAGGTGCCTTGGGCGATCTGTGCAAAGCCCTTTTCGCCTATTCCGACAGCGCAAAGGCATATTTCACCAAATAGTCCGTATCATGTCGTAGGGGCGTTCTGTGAACGCCCGCGGGCGAACGCAGTTCGCCCCTACGAAAATTGGACGGAAGATGGATAAAAATCGTAGGGAACGGCCTGTGTGCCGTTCCCAATGAAGCACAAACCGAAAATCTGCCGTAGAATCCGTAGGGGCGTTCTGTGAACGCCCGCGGGCGAACGCAGTTCGCCCCTACGAAATTGGAACGAAATACGGATGAAAATCGTAGGGACGCCTCTCCGAGGCGTCCCTGCAACTATAATACGATGATTTAAACTTTTATTGGAATCTTTTTCTCCCTTGGCGCATAGGCTTATCGAAGGGAGGTTGATTTATGGACGCTGTATTTTTTTTGGGAGCCTGCACAGGACGGGGATTTGTGTCCTATTACGATACACTGATGGATGAAGTGGAGCGGCTGCACATCCTAAAGGGAGGCTCCGGCTGCGGAAAATCTACCTTTATGAAAACCATTGCTCAACGAGCCGCCGAAGCGGGGCAGCCTGTGTTTCCCGTTCTCTGCTCCTCGGATCCCGACTCCTTGGATGCGCTCATACTGCCCAAAATGGGCACTGCCTTTGTAGACGGTACGGCACCTCATGTGCTGGAACCACGGCTTTGCGGCGGGCGGGCAAACTACTTAAACTTCGGCGCCTTTTACGACAGAGAGGCCATGGCACCCAACGAGGACGAAATCCTGAAGGTACAGGCGAAAAACAAGGAACAGTATGTGTGCGTCCATGCCTGTCTGGGCAGCGCGGCACAGCTCATGGATTGTGTGAAGCATTTTACGGAGGAAGCGTGCTATCAGGAGGAGCTTTTGGCCATTGCCGAGTGCATCTGTCTGTCCTGTTTAAAACCCCTTGGAGGCAAGGGTCGGCGGCGGCAGCGATTTTTGCACGCACTGACCCCCAAGGGCAGAAAGCTCTGCGAAAATACACCTGCGGCACTGTGCGAAAAAATTTATGTTTTGCAGGATAATTACGGCTTGGCAGTTCCGCTTTTGGAGAAAATTCTGGAAAAAGCCCTGTCTTTCGGCTACGATTGTACGGTTTGCGCCTCGCCCTTGCACAACGGCCCTGCCCATTTGATTTTGCCTCAGGCGGACACGGCCATTGTCAGCAGCAGCGGAGATTTCCCCTATCACGGGGATTGCTTCTGCCGCATTGATTTGGATACCACCCTGCCCACCCCATTGCGGCAGGAGCTGGAATTTTATCGCATCACCGTTGGAAAATTATTAGAGCAGGCGGTGGCACATCTGCGGCAGGCAAAGCAGCTCCATGACCAAATTGAAGCCCTGTGCAGACCTTTCGTGGACTTTGACGCGGTCAACCGCCAAACGGAAACCAGCCTCCGTGCCCTCGGCCTTTAATGATTCATTATGCACTAAAACAAGGGGCTGTCTCATTAAAAATGGGGCAGCCCCAGAAAATTACATTGCCTCCGTGGGGGATCCACGGAGGCAATCTTGATATCAATAGTTGGTTTCTCTCAGCTCGAAATATGCCTGGGGATGGGCGCAGACGGGGCACAGCTCGGGGGCCTTCTTGCCCATGACCAGGTGGCCGCAGTTGCGGCATTCCCACATGGCTTCGCCGGCCTTTTCAAAGACGGTCTGCATTTCCACATTGTTCAGCAGGGCGCGATAGCGTTCCTCGTGGGACTTCTCAATGAGGGCCACGCCACGGAACTGCTCAGCCAGCTCGTGGAAGCCTTCTTCGTCGGCTTCTTTGGCGAAGCGGTCGTACATATCGGTCCATTCGTAGTTCTCGCCTTCGGCGGCAGCGGCCAGATTTTCCTTGGTGTCGCCCAGCTCGCCCAAAGCCTTAAACCACAGCTTGGCGTGCTCTTTTTCATTCTCAGCGGTCTTGAGGAAGAGGGCAGCGATCTGCTCATAGCCCTGCTTCTTGGCTACGCTGGCAAAATAGGTGTACTTGTTGCGGGCCTGGCTTTCGCCGGCAAAGGCTTCGCGGAGATTTTGCTCGGTTTTGGTTCCTGCGTATTTCATGGTCATACCTCCAACAAATTTTGGTAGATTTAGGATAGCAGATTTTCACTGTAATTGCAAGTCATTTTTCCCTTGACAAAAACAAAAATTTGTGTTTCAATACTTTAAACCCCAAAACATTTTCATAGGAGGAACGCAACATGGAAATTCCGTATAAAATCTATTTAGCCGAAACGGAGCTGCCCAAGGCGTGGTACAATGTGCGGGCCGACATGAAGCAAAAGCCTGCGCCCTTGCTCCATCCCCAGACCCATCAGCCCATGACCGTGGAGGACTTATCTCCCATATTCTGTAAGGAGCTGGCACGGCAGGAGCTGAACGAAACTGACCCCTGGATTCCCATCCCCACCGAGGTGCGGGATTTTTATAAAATGTACCGTCCGTCCCCCTTGGTTCGGGCGTACTGTCTGGAAAAAAAGCTGGATACCCCTGCTCATATCTATTATAAATTCGAAGGCAATAACACCTCCGGCTCTCACAAGCTCAATTCTGCCATCGCCCAAGCCTACTATGCCAAGGAGCAGGGCTTGAAGGGCGTGACCACGGAAACGGGAGCGGGACAATGGGGCACGGCTCTGTCCATGGCCTGTTCCTATTTCGGCTTGGACTGTCAGGTGTACATGGTGAAGGTGTCCTACGAGCAGAAGCCCTTCCGTCGGGAGGTCATGCGCACCTACGGTGCTTCCGTCACCCCCTCGCCGTCGGATACCACCAAGGTAGGCCGTGCGCTTTTGGCACGCTTCCCCAATACAACAGGCTCTCTGGGCTGTGCCATCTCCGAAGCGGTGGAAGCGGCAGGCAGACAGGAGGGCTACCGCTATGTACTGGGCAGTGTCCTGTCTCAGGTCTTGCTCCATCAGACCATTATCGGCTTGGAAACCCAGGCCGCTTTGGAAAAATACGACATTAAACCCGATATTTTGATTGGCTGTGCGGGCGGCGGCTCCAATTTGGGCGGCTTTATCTCTCCCTTCGTGGGACAAAAGCTCCGCGGCGAGGCGGATATGCAAATTATCGCCGTGGAGCCTGAGAGCTGTCCCAGCCTGACCAGAGGCCGCTATGCCTACGACTATTGCGACACGGGCATGGTGTGTCCTCTGTCGAAAATGTACACTTTGGGTAGCGGCTTCATTCCTGCGGGAACTCACGCAGGCGGTCTGCGTTATCACGGCATGAGCAGCATCGTCTCCCAGCTCTACCACGACGGCCTTTTGGAGGCCCGCAGCATCGGACAGACAGCGGTGTTCCGTGCGGCACAGGAATTTGCCCGCTGCGAAGGCACTCTCCCCGCTCCCGAGAGCAGCCACGCCATCGCCGTGGCCATGGAGGAAGCCCTGAAATGCAAGGAAACAGGGGAACAGAAAAATATCGTCCTCTGCCTGACGGGCACGGGCTATTTCGACCTCTTTGCCTACGGCCGCTATAACGACGGTCTCATGCAGGATTCCGCCCCCACCGACGAAGAAATCGCCCAAAGCCTCTCCACCCTCCCCAAAATTTAATTTATTCTTTATTCTCTATTCTTTATTCTCTATTCTTTATTATTTATAATTTATCGACTTAACTCAGCACCTGATGGTTTCTCGGCACCAAGCCCCCCTTTGAAGGGGGGGTACGGGGGGTTGCAAGCGATGGGCGATAGGTGATAAACGATAAGTAATACACGGTAAGTAATACATATAATGGAATAATAGTGTGAAAAGTAATACGAAAACGCAGGAGCATTGCTCCTGCGTTTGTCAGACTGTCAAAAAATCATTGTAGGGGAGGTTCATGAACCTCCCGCGCGGCTCAAAAGTTTCGTTTTCTTACATAATTTTTGGCGAATCCGAAACATTTCATAGGCGGGCGATTCGTGAATCGCCCCTACGATACAGGTTCTTTGACACGCTCTCAAACGCAGGAGCATTGCTCCTGCGTTTGTTTATAATTCGCGTAATGCGTCAATGAGGACGGTTTTGGCATTGGTTTTCTCGTCCCGATATTTGACGACCTTGGCGGGGGCACCGATGACCACGGCATTTTCCGGCACATCCTCCGTGACGATGGCACCGGCGGCGATGACCGCATTGGCTCCCACCTGCACGCCCTCCAAAACGACTGCGTTGGCACCGACCACCACGCCGTCTCCCAGCACAACGGGCTGGGCACTGGGCGGCTCGATGACACCGGCCAAAATGGCTCCGGCTCCCACATGGCAACGCTTGCCAACGGTTGCCCGTCCACCTAAGACAGCACCCATATCGATCATACTGCCCTCACCCACACGGGCACCGATGTTCAAAATCGCGCCCATCATAATCACTGCGTTTTCGCCGATTTCCACGCCCTCCCGCAGGATGGCACCCGGCTCGATGCGGGCATGGATATTCTTCAGATCCAGCATGGGAATGGCAGAATTGCAGGCATTGTTCTCCACCTGCATGGCAGAAATGTGCTCCTTGTTGGCCTCCAACTGGGGCGCGATCTTTTTCCAATCACCAAAGAGAAGGCACAGGCCGTTGCCGCCGCGGAAGCACTCACAATCCCTCCACTCACAGGCCGTTGTTTCCTGCAAGGTCACACGGACAGGGGTTTTCTTCTCCGATGTGCGGATCAATTCGATAATTTCATAAGCTTCCATTTAACGCACCGCCCGTTTCCGTCTAATCATTTCCCGCCAATCCAAATCGCCTCGTTGCAGACCCAAAATGAGCATTTCCGCAGAAGCCAAATTGGTAGCCACGGGGACATTGTAGGTATCGCACAGATGAATGGTCTGAACGATCTGCCGATCCTCCCAAGGGTCAATGCTGTTGGGGTCGGTGAACATCAGCACCAGATCGATTTCGTTGTAGGCAATGCGGGCATCCACCTGCTGATGTCCCCCCTGATTGTGGGACAGAAACAGGGAAATGGGCAGACCTGTGGCATCGGCTACCAACCGTCCCGTGGTTGCGGTGGCACTGAGCTTATGCTTGGCAAGAATACTCTTGTAAGCGGTGCAGAACTGCACCATCAGCTCCTTCTTTTTATCATGGGCAAGTAAGGTAATATTCATAGACACACCTCGTCAGAGTTTCATCAGCGGCACCATTTTGCCGCACAATCGTTGGGCCATGCGTTGACAGGCCTCAGCCGCACCCCTTTTCGTGGTAAAAATCAGGGGTACGCCATGGAAGGCCGCCAGTGGCACATTGGCATCTTCGGGAATCAGGCCCAGCAGGGGAAGCCCCGTGCTGTCCATCATATCATCCACCGTCAGGCCGGTTTTGGAAAAGAACCTCGGTCGGATCCGATTGACCGCCAAATGCACTTCCTCCTTCTGCTCGATAGACAGAAGCTCCGACACTCTCGCCGCATCCCGCAGGGAGGCAGGGTCGGGAGTCGCCACCACGACCACACGGTCGGCATAGCGGGAGGAAAGCTGAAACCCCGTGCTGACGCCCGCAGGCGCATCGATCAAGCAGTAGTCGTAATAATTCTTGGCTTGTGCGATCAGTCCGCCGAAGTCTTCAAAGCAAGCCACATCCTCCTGTCGCAGAGGAGCGGTCAATAAAAACAGATTGGGTAAAACGGGGTGCGGCGTGGCATTTTGCATGGAATAGCGGCTGTGCAGTACATCCGTAAAGGAAATCGCCGCCTCGTCCGACATTCCCAGCGCAATATCCAAATTCCGCAGGCCCACATCCAAATCGATGCACAGCACCCGATTTTCCTGTGCCGCCAGACAAGTGGCCAAGGCCGCGCAAAGCGTCGTCTTTCCCGTGCCGCCCTTGCCGGACAGAATTGCAATCACTTCGCCCAAAAGCCTCGCCACCCTTTCATCCTATATTGTATATAGTATAACGGATTTTTTTCGCAATTTCAATAGGTAAGCACTAAAAATTGCGTTTGGAAAGGCAGGTCAAAGGATTTTTCTGTAAATTTCGTGTCGAAAAACGCAAGTATTCCGAAAGACCTCTGCAAGCACAGCCGTAATTCACCGCAGGGCGGGGACCTGCTCCCGCCGTTTGCAGGCACCATCGATAATACACCACCTTCGTTAGAAATCGTAGGGGCGAACTGTGTTCGCCCGAACCGCGAAACGGCAGACGGTACGCATGACCAACACCGTAGCAATTCGGTGGTTCCTACTAAAACTTCTGCGCAAAGGCGCGTCAAGGATGCCGCGCGCTACGGGGTGGCATAAAGTTTTAGCGTTAACAAGATAGTAGGGGCCGATGCCCACATCGGCCCCTACGGATTCTACGGAAGAATGACACAGGGAACGGCACGAGGCCGTTCCCTGTGGAACATATGCTGATTTTACAGGCTTTCGATGGCGGTGCGGATACGCTCCACGGCTTTTTCACCCAAAAGCTGCATGACGGTGTACAGGTCGGGGGAATTACTCTTGCCCGTCACGGCGATGCGCAGGAAGCCGGACACATCAGCCACGGAGCCGCCGAAGGCTTCCGGGTTGGCCTTGTATTCCTTCATATCGGCGGCGAAGCCCAGCTTTGCGGTCACGGCCTTCACCTTGTCGAACCACACGGTGGCATCGTCGGCAGGGTCGTAGCTTTCCAAGAAGCTCTCCAAAGCACTGCGAATCACAGCAGGCTGGAACTTGTCGCCGAAGCCCTCGGAGGCAAAGTATTCGTCATAGAAGAAGCCCATGTAGGGTTTCAGGTCGCGCCAGGTCGCCAAGTCCTTGCGGGGCTTCTTGCCGCCGCGACCGATGGCCAAAATCGCCTTGGCGAAGTCGGGACGGGCCTTGAGACAGGCGGCGAAGTCGGGGTCGAATTCCTCTGCATATTCCACAGCAAGGGTGTAGACCTGCTCCGCATCCATTTTTGCGATCTCGTTCTTGGAAACATCGCAGAGCTTGGCATAGTCGAACAGGGCTCCTGCGGGATTGAGCTTCTTATAGGAGAACTTGAAATCGTCGGAGGGAGCCGTGGGATTTGCCTTGCGCCAATCCTCATAGTTGGAATTGAGCAGGGTCATAATATACTCATAAACGGCAACCACGGGGAAGCCCTCTGCCTTGTAATAGGTCAGAGCTAACTCGGGGTCCTTCCGCTTGGAGAGCTTGCGCTTGGAGGTGCCGTCCATCTTCATCAGGGGCCCGATGTGCACATACTTGGGCAGCTTGAAATTCAGGGCACGGAAGAGCTGCAAATGGAAGGGCAGGCTGGGCAGCCACTCGTCGCCGCGCACCACATGGGTAGTGCGCATCAAATGGTCGTCTACCGCATGGGCAAAGTGGTAGGTGGGAATGCCGTCGGACTTGAGCAACACCTGATCCATGTCGTTTTCCGTGATGGTCAGGGCACCCTTGACCAAATCGTTGTACTTGAACTGATTTTCCTGACTGCCCGTGGAACGGAAGCGCAGAACCCAGGGCTTTCCCTCAGCCATTGCCGCCTGTACATCCTCCATGGGACGGTCACGCCAAACCGCATAGGAGCCGTAGTAACCGAAGTTGACCTTCTTTTCTTCCTGCTCGGCACGCATGGCGGTCAGTTCTTCTTCCGTGCAGAAGCAGGGGTATGCCATGCCTTCTTCTACCAATTTCTTGGCGTAGACATGGTACAGGGCCGCACGCTGCCGCTGACGGTAGGGGCCGTAAACGCCGCTGTCGCCTTCCTTGGTGGCGCCCTCGTCGAAGCAGATGTGATAGTGCTTCAAAGAATCAATCAGCACCTCCACTGCACCAGGGACTTCCCGCTTGGCATCCGTATCCTCCACGCGGAGAAACAGCACGCCGCCGGACTGATGGGCCATACGCTCAGCTACCAAGCCCTGCACCAGATTGCCCAAATGGACAAAGCCCGTGGGCGAAGGAGCCATACGGGTGACGACCGCACCCTCGGGCAGCTCCCGCAGGGGATAGCGGGCTTCTAATTCTTCGGGTGTTTCCGTCACATGGGGGAACAGTAATTCAGATAGTTTCATGTCATTTCCTCTTATTTCGTAAATTCAATTTTTTCAAAGGTCGCCATAGGCTCAAAGTACCATTCGCCGTCGATTTCTACCATATACACGGAAATCCGATCATGGCTCACGGATTCACCCTTGTAGCTCAGCTCGGCATAGACAATGGAGGCGTTTTGAATGTAACCCCGTGCCGTACCAAAGGTCTCCTCATAATAGGCATCAATTTCATCCACATAGGAGGCTTCCAGCTCCTTGGAGTCCACGATCTCCAGCTCCGAGTTGGTCAGATCCAGCGAGCCCTTAATGTGGGTGATCAGGGCGGGGGGCAGCAGATCGATCACCTTGTCAAAATCGTAGTCGATGACCGCATCGTAGAGATCCTCCGTGGTGCTCTCTGCCTCGTTGCCGAATAACAGGGCGATGCACAGAATCACCGCCAGCAGGGCCACCGCGCCGACAGATACCCAAGTCAGAAGCTTTTTGTTGAATTTGGGCGTTTTCTTCTCGACTTTCGTCTCCTCCGCCTCCAACGCCTCCCCGCAGGATACGCAGAAGGATACCTCGTCTCGATTTTCTGCGCCACAATGTTTGCAAATCATGGTTTTTTCCCCTTTCCATATTTATTCTTTATTCTCTATTCTCTATTCTTTATTCTTTTTTTGCACGCACCACCGAACTCGTACCATGTCGGTTGCTCGCACAGTCTGTCGTTGCGCTCCGCACCCGTCCCTATACCTTAATATATCTTGTCATTCTGGACTGACCGATCTTTTTGATTTGTCCGCCTCTTACCATTTTGCTCAAAACCGCCTCTACGGTCGTGGGGCTGACATCCGGCAAAATGCTGCAAATGTCTGCCTTTGAAATCGGTACCAAGCTGTTGAGAACCGTTGCTTCAATTCTTGCCGTCTTTGTGAGCTTCTTGCCGTGAACAACAGCAAAACGCTTGTCCAGCTCCTTGTAGCACATATAGAGTGTAGAGAGGAAGTTCTCAATAAAGGGAATATAAGAATTTTGGGCTTCGTGCCAAGCGACAGAGGATCTACGCAGGGATTCATAATAGTAAGCCTTATTGCGATTGATCTGCTCCTCAAATGAAACATATTTTCCTGCATCGTAGCCGTTTTTATAAAGCAAAAGCAACGATAAAAGACGAGACATTCTGCCGTTCCCGTCCCGAAACGGGTGAATACACAGGAAGTCAAGCACAACACAGGGGATCAAAAGAAGTTGATTGATGTTTGCATCATTTCTTGCTTCCATATAGGCAAGCTCCAACTGCTCCATTGCCTCTTTTACCTCAGAGGCCGGTGTGGGTTGAAATCGAAGTCTTCTGCGACCGTCCTTGTCTTCCTCGATGATATAATTATCACTTGTCTTATACTGACCGCCATACTCATAACCGGCAATCTGCATCATTGTTTCGTGTAATCTTAAAATATCCCTTTGTCTGAAATCCAAAGTATCGTGATGCAGATGAATTGCATTCAAGGCATCTCGGTAGCCTGCAATTTCCCCTTCTGTGTGGTTCAGCGGGGCACTGCCTTGATTCACAATGGCAGCGATACGCTCATCACTGGTAACGATCCCTTCAATGGCATTGGAGCTCTTAACGGACTGCACCTTTGCGACCGCTTCCAGCTCCGTAAATACTTTTGCGTATTCTTCTTTTCTTACACCGGCCATTGTCTTTAATGTAGCAATACCGGATGTAAGATTGATCAGATTTGCCGGTAATAAGCCGTTATTTAAAAAGGAGTAATCAAATTTTCGCATAATAAGCCCTCCGTTTCTGCACATTATTATATCACAGCATGTGCAGATACTCAAGAGTTAATGCATAAAAAATATTCGATTATATGCAGAAACTTATTTACTTGCCCATAGAAAAGGTGGCTTGGCGCCTACCATGTCGATGGTGCATACGCGGGTCGATGTGGGCATCGACCCCTACGGGTTCTATCGTATGTCGTTCCACACCGTAGGGGAGAACTGTGTTCGCCCGAACCGCGAAGCGGCAGACGGTACGCATGACCCATGCCGTACCAATGCGGTAGTTCTTCCACTTTTATTTGAATAAACCTATTATACCCACATTTAGGAAACTTGTCAAGAAAAGAGATTTTTCTTGCAATCGGCGGGGTTTACAGGTATAATAATGAAAAAAAGATGCTCAGGAGGAAGGATTATGCCCTACACCGACCAATACATCGCCATTTTAGAGGAAGAGCTGGTACTGGCCACGGGCTGTACCGAGCCCATTGCCATTGCCTACTGCGCCGCCAAGCTCCGTCAGCTTTTGGGCTGTCTGCCTGAACGCATGGAGGCCGTGCTCAGCGGCAATATTTTGAAAAATGTCAAGAGCGTGGTCGTGCCCAACACCGGCGGGCGCAAGGGAATTCCTCCTGCCATCGCCGCAGGCATGGTAGCAGGGGATGCGGAGAAGGAATTGCAGGTCATTGCCAACATTTCTCCCGATAAATTCCCCGAAATCGATGCGTTTTTGGAGCGGGTAGACATCGAGATCCGCTGCGGCGATTCCCCTTGTAAATTAGACATCGATCTGAGCGCATGGGCGGGCGAGCATTCCGCGCGGGTGCGCATCACCAACAACCACACCAATGTGGTGCATTTGGAGAAAAACGGCGAAATTCTCCTGTCCTTGCCCATTTCCGATGCCGCCGAGGAACAGCTCACGGACAAGAGCTGTCTGAATGTGCGGGACATTTTGGAATTTGCCGACAAGGTGGATTTAAAACGCGTGGAGCATCTTCTGCGCCGTCAGATCTCCTGCAATTCCGCCATTGCCCAAGAGGGTCTGGAGGGAGATTGGGGTGCCCATATCGGCAAAATTTTGCTGTCGGATTACAGCGAGGATGTGAAAATGAAGGCAAAGGCCTATGCCGCCGCAGGCTCCGATGCCCGCATGAGCGGCTGTGAAATGCCTGTGGTCATCCTCTCCGGCTCGGGCAATCAGGGCATTACCGCCTGTATGCCCGTGGTGGTCTACGCCAAGGAAATCGGCGCAACGGAGGAACAGCTCTACCGTGCTCTGCTGGTATCCGATTTGATCACCGTGCATCAGAAAACAGGCATCGGCCGTCTGTCTGCCTACTGCGGAGCCATTTCCGCCGGTGTGGGTGCAGGCGCAGGTATTTGCTATCTGCTGGGCGGCGATTACACTGCCGTAGCTCACACCGTTGTCAATGCCGTAGCCATTCTGTCGGGCACCATCTGTGACGGTGCCAAGCCCTCCTGCGCCGCCAAAATCGCCGCCGCGGTAGATGCGGGCATTTTGGGGTATCATATGTATGTAAATCGGAAGGAATTCCGCCGAGGTGAAGGCATCGTGGGCAGCTCCGTGGACGATACCATCGCCAATGTGGGCCGCCTTGCCCAGCAGGGTATGCAGGAAACTGACCATACCATTTTGCGCATTATGGAAAACCAGTGCAGATAATGGCGAATTGACAATTTTTAGGATCGATGCCCACCGCGACCCGCGCAGGCACTTCCTTAGAAATTGTAGGGGCGAACGACAGACGGTTCGCACAACCGAGATGGTATAAATTCGGTAGTTTCTGCAAAAAAAGAATAAAGAATAAAGAATAGCGAATAAATAATAAATTTTAGAACAGGATAAACCGTGAAAATGCGGATTTATTTCAAATTATCGTCACAAATCGGTAACATACTTGTTTTATGCTGAATACAAGCAAAAAACAAAGGAGTGAAACTTCATGGATGAATATTGGAACGCAGAAAACGAACAGCCCAAGGAGGAAGCCATCCCCCCCGTTGCTCCCCCTCCCATGGAGCCCCTGACCCCCGCAGAGCCGACTCCCGTGGAACAGCCCGCTGAACCGCCCCGACAGGAGGCTCGCACTTATCAGGTGCCCCCCTACTATGCACCCTATCAGCCCTATTATTACCAGCCCTATTCCTACACGCCTCCGATGCCTCCCAAAAAGGCAGAGCCTCCTAAAAAGAAGGAAAAGAAGCAACGCTTCTTCTGGCCCATTGCAATCATGGCGCTGTGCTGTGCTCTCTTGGGTGGTGTGTTCGGCAGTATCCTCAGCTACAATGTGTTGAAGGACAACATGCCCACCACGCCCGCGCAAGCAGTCTACCAGCCGCCAGAGACCTATGACACCCCTGATGTGCCTCCCACCACGGGCCCCAACGGAGAGCTGAGCCTGTCTGAGATCTATCAGAGCAATGTTCCTGCCATTGTGGGCATTTCCAACGAGGCCACCTACAATGCCTTTGGTCAGACCAGTACCACCGCCAGCACGGGCACGGGCTTTATCATCAGCTCCGACGGTGAAATTCTCACCAATTACCATGTCATCGAGGGTGCGCAGGTGCTGAATGTCACCTTGTCCAACGGCGCGACCTATCCCGCAAAGGTGCTGGGCTACGAAGCGGACAGTGATGTGGCACTGATCAAAATCGATGTCACGGGTCTGCCTGTGTGCAAGTTAGGCAACTCTGACGAGCTGTATGTGGGCGCGCAGATCGCCGCCATCGGCAATCCCCTGGGCGAGCTGACCTACACCATGACCGTGGGCTATGTCAGTGCCAAGGATCGCTTTGTGAACACAGACGGCACTCCCATTAACATGATGCAGATCGATGCCGCCATCAACTCCGGCAACTCCGGCGGCCCTGTGTTCAATATGTATGGTCATGTCATTGGCATCTCCACCGCCAAGTATTCCGGCTCCTCCGGCAGTGGTGCCAGCATTGAGGGCATTGGCTTCGCCATTCCCATCAACGATGTTTTGGATATTCTGGAAGACCTGCGCACCAACGGCGGCGTCATTGACCGTGCCTATCTGGGCGTGCTGGTCAGCACCCTCAACGAAGCCCACGAGGGCATTGACTACGGTGTTCGTGTGGATCAGGTCTATGCCGATAGCTGTGCCCATTTGGCAGGCGTGAAGTCCGGCGATATTATCATCGGTCTGGGTGACATTGAGATTCGCATGTACGAAAATCTGCAACAAGCTCTGCGGAAATTCCGCGCCGGCGAAACCACCACCATTACCGTGTGGCGCAACGGCGAAACTCTGACGATGGATATCACCTTCGATACCCGTCCGGCAGAGGAAGTCGTGCCGGAAACCACCACCCAATACGAAACCATCGATCCCTGGAGCGGCTTCCCCTTCGGCGGCTTCCCCTGGTAATCACGCTAAAAAGCCCGTCAGCCGACGGGCTTTTTGCTTTGTATGTACCTTCGATCAAACCCTACAGCGTTATACGACGGTTCGTTTGTGATAATCGGTGCCACGGGACGGGAAACCCGTCCCCTACGGCGATTGCAAAATGTTATGACTTTACTGTTGAAAAACGGTTGGAAAAAGGCTATACTATGAAGCAGAAAGAAGGGACAAGCTATGAGACACGCAGGTATTTTACTTCACATTTCCTCCCTGCCCACGGGAACCATGGGCAGGAGCGCATACGCTTTTGCAGACTTTTTACAGGCGGCGGGACAGCATTACTGGCAGATTCTGCCTCTGGGCCCCACGGGCTACGGCAACAGCCCCTATCAAAGTCTGTGCACCTTTGCGGGCAACCCCGATTTCATCGATCGGGATTTGCTGGTGGAGGAAGGGCTGGTTCTGCCTGAAGAACGGGAGAACTGGCTGGAAGCCGCCTTTTCCAGAGGCAGGGAGCAGATGGGCGATTTCCGTCGGGAAAACCCTTGGGTGGAGGATTACGCCCTCTTTATGGCGGTGCGGGAGGCCCGTGGCGGCGAATGTTGGGCAGATTGGCCCGAAGAACTGCGCCGCCGCACCATAGGCGGCCTGAATACCTATGCCATTGCTTACAGCGAGCGGGTACAGTATTATATTTTTGTGCAATATCTGTTTTATAAGCAGTGGAATGCCCTGCGGGACTATGTGCATTCGCTGGGCTTGGAGCTGATTGGCGACCTGCCCATCTATGTGCCCTACGATTCCTGCGATGTGTGGCTCCATCCGGAGCTGTTCCAATTAGACGACGAGGGCCGTCCCACCGCCGTGGCAGGCTGTCCTCTCGATGCCTTTTCCGAGGACGGTCAGCTCTGGGGCAATCCCCTGTACGATTGGGAAAAAATGAAACAGGACGACTTCGCATGGTGGCGCAGTCGCCTGCAAGCGGTGCAAAAGCAGGTGGATGTGATTCGCATTGACCATTTCCGTGGTCTGGAAAGCTACTGGTCTGTCCCCTATGGGGAGGAAACGGCGAAAAACGGCCATTGGTGTCCCGGCCCCGCCTCCGCATTTTTGGAGAGCATGAAGCGAAATCTGCCGGATTTGCAATGTATCGCGGAGGATTTGGGCTTCCTGACCCCCGAAGTGCTGGCACTGCGGGCAGAATCGGGCTGGCCGGGCATGAAAATTCTGCAATTTGCCTTTGATGCTCCCTGCGACTATCTGCCCCATCGCTATGACCGCAACTGTATCTGCTATACGGGCACCCACGACAACGAAACCCTTCTCCAGTGGCTTGCCGGTGTGGGAGAGGTCACACGGGAAAATCTGACCAACTATTTGGGCGCAGACGAAAGCCACTGGGCAGAAGGTCTGCTCCGTTTGGGTATGGCCAGTGTGGCAGACACCTTTATCGCACCTATGCAGGACTATTTGGGCCTTGGTGAAGAAGGCCGCATGAATACCCCGGGCACCTGCGGCCCCGAAAACTGGGCATGGCGCATGGAGGAAACCGCTCTCACAGATGAGCTGGCCACCGCCCTCCACCGCCTGACCCTTGCCTATGAACGCTGAGCGTGTCAAAGAACCTGTATCGTAGTACTTTGTAACAATGAAATCTTTACTTTTGTGGCACTGCACTCATTATAATCGTCGCACACCGAATGTCCCCCTTTTAAGGGGGAATCAAAGGGGGTTGCCGGTTCAGGCACTATCTAAGAAGATATGAATTGACACTTCGTGTCATGAATTGATGCTGATGCAT
>JAZOAV010000236.1:0-6318 GCA_045595645.1 Faecousia sp. | reverse complement strand
TTGCAAACTCGGTTCTTTCGCCACTATCTTTGATTGTCATTCCTTTTCTTCCCCCGTAATCAGTTCACTATAAGGCAACTCCCGAATCCAATCGCAGAAAGTATGCCATTCAGTCAGCTTGTGATTCTTCCGGCTGTGGTAAATGTTGCACAGCACTTCATAGTTCAGCATGACCGTCCGCTTCTGATTGTAGGAAGTGGGAAGAAGCTGGATCATCTGCCACCACCAGTCCTTATCTTTAGTTTCAACGAACTGATGTCTGGCATAATTCAGCACATTGATAATATTCTGAAGTAAGTGGATAGAATCAAATCCACTCGACACTAAATGCTCGTGACTGAAATCATCCAAAGTAAATTCTTTAGCATGAATCTTGTGCATGGTGGAGCAACTATTCACTTCAACACCTACACGATAGCGATCCATTTCTTTCCACCAGTACATCGGCGCATTTATGGTCACAAAGACCGGAATCATCCGTCTGTACTTGGCATGAACGGCACCGCCCTTTGCCAGGCTCGTCATCAGCTTGTGATCCGCATCGCCCATGAAGAACTCAAAATCAGCCGTTTCCAGCGTTTCCGCATCCTCAATGTGTGTTGCGTAACTGTCCATCAGGTGCCAGCTGTTCATTGGGTTTCTTGTTCCTTCGATAATGATTTCCCATTGCTTTGGCGAAGGCAAAACTGTTTTTTCAATCTTTAGCAATTCAATTCCTCCAGTTTTTTAATTATTCTTACAAGATACTTTTTTACATTTTCCTTAGATTTTTCAAAATCAACATATTCGTCAACGCAAACTTCTATTGTCGTATATCGATGCCCGCATTTTTCGCATTCTCTTCGTCTTTTCTGTCTTCCATCTATCGGCCTACTATCAACCACAGAAGAACACCCAAAGCCACACGATGGACAATTCATGTTCTTCCCTCTATGCAAGCAACTAATTTGTCTGCGTTTTCAATTGTTTTTTCTTTTCTGTAGTTGGCTCTCGCAGCTTCTGTTTTTCTAATATTCTCAACACACTCCTTGCACATACGATCAACCATTTTGTGCGCCTCATATTCTCTTAAAAGTTCTACCTTTTCAGTGGTAGCACTATTTCGGTCAATCGCTCCCTTTCGATATGTATCATACAAAAGCCTAAGCTCTAAGAAAAGAATTTGATCCGGGTACTCCATTCCTTTTGGCATTTCGCCGCCAGACATGGCGATTTTTTCATATGGTAGTTCAAGAAGTTTTGTTCCCTTCATACTGTTCCCTCCATTTGCTTTGCCTTTCCTCATAATCCGGCAAAACTTTTTTTGCGTATGCGTTAATCTGCTTTTGCCGGTATCTGTATCTTGTTAGCCACAGGTCACACTTTTCGTAGTGGCAGGCCGTTTTTTTGTGCTTCCAGCAACTATCGCAGGGGCTTGGGTATGCTGCCATTCATATCACCACCTTACACAAACCAACCAACAACTTTTCCGTTCTCAAAAAACCGTCCAAAATTAAACACGCCGATCATTGCAAGCACTCCAAATAAAACAGCAGAAATCCAAATGTGCAAAAGGCTGCAAAAACCAAGAACAGCAAATACAATGGCAGCAAAGACAAATGCAATTGCATTTCCCATAAACCGCTCCTGCCTTTTTCTCATTCTTTTGTTGTGAAATCTGTTTATTGCTTCATTCTTTTCGTTTTCTTCTGTTTCGATACATTCTTGCCGTTCCGGGTCATTCACGATCCGTTCCACATCGTCATTGTAAATCTTGTTTTCCATAATAATTGCCTCCCAAATTATGTTAGATTTTGTATTCTTCAATGCAATTAACGCATTTTTTGCAAATAAGCTTAAATCCCTTGTAACCAAACTTGCAACCGCCATAGGTGCGATTTATCATACATTGGCTCGGTGATGCCGTGAAAATCCAACGGCACGGCTTAAAATAGTCTTTTTTCATATCACATAGTCCTCCCCCGTGATAGCCTTATACCCCTCACATAGCCGTTTCCATTCTTCATCTGTTATACGAGACTTTCCGATGCCATAAAAATGTTTTTCTGCCAAATTGCTCATATTCATCCGCAAGTATTCTTTTGTGTGCCACCCATCAAAAATGGGTGTATCTATAAAGCCGATAACCTCTGGACAAAACTCTTGAAATTCAAGTGCATACTTTGCACTGACCGGCTTGTGGTATCTTTGCCCGTACCAGTAGCAATATTTCATAAAGTATGTGGTTAAATGGCTTTTGTCATACTCCATCACTTTGTTAATCAAAAGGTGATTTGTTTTTCCCTCATTCCTCCATTGGTGCATTACAAGTACGATTTCTCGAAGTTGCCCTTTGAACTGAAGCTCAGGCAGGTATGGTAACAGAGCATAGTGAAATAACCTCATCTTTTTGCCTCCTCCTTTATCTGTGGGCGGTTGTTAGCCGCCCTTATAAATTACAATTAGCCATCTTGAAATCGGGTTGATATTTGCGAATTATTGCAATTTGTTCAGCAAGTGTAAAACCATCAACCCAGAACAGATAATCAACGGCTTTGTAAAAATCGCCGTCTTTCAATCCGTGGACTTTGCAAAATTCTTGGAATAAGGGTTGGCACTTGCTCAACCCCATTATTTCAACCACAGCCGCCGCCATATCAATCCTCCAACATTTTCTTCAACTGTGCCTTGGTGTAACCCTTCAAGCACTCTTCGGAAAAATTCAGCTTATATGCCACAGCGCCGATCAGAATTTCCTTATTGCTAATCTTTTTCATTGTAATTGCCTCCTAATCAATATCAGGTGTTTGCCCCCTGTGAGTATATATTACCACACCCATGCTTATTTGTCAACAACTTTTTTATAATTTTTTATAACTTTTTATTCCGCAGGGTGTTTGAGCCATTCAAGTTTGCATTCTTCACAGGTCTGTTCCCGTTTGTGCCATCCATATTTACACTCTCCGTAACCGTCATCATCATAGGGACAAGGAATGTAATTAGATGCCGCCAACTCCTCATCGCTCATTGCTCGGATGCGGTCTGCGTTGGTCTTTACCTTTTCCGTTTTCGCCTTTTGGCAATTCTTCCTTTTGATTGCAAGATTCGATTCTTTTACGCACTTCGCATAATCGAGGCATTCTCTGCACTTCATAATCATTCTCCTTTCGGCGGTTGGGGCAGGGGCATCCAATGGGTTATATCGTCCGTACAACATCCCAAAAAGTCACTTCGCCACGATTTGTTATCGCTTTCGTACCACCCAAGTTCGTGGTAGCTTCCGCAATAAATAAGAACTTCTTTGTTATCTTCCGGCAACCTATCCTTGACCGAAATCCACTCCTGCACCGTTACGCCGTGGTCGATCAATTCATCAACCAACTCTTCCGTGTTGTACTCGTATGACACGAAATCATCAAGCAACTCCACCAACTTTTCCCTAACATCCATTGTTATGCCTCCTTTACAAACTGCCAACTTTGGGGCGGTCTTTTCAATCCAAATTCAGATATGTTTCTAACTCGATAACCTTTTGTGTTACAATAATCAACCATATTGGAAATGTGCCAAAAATAGATTGGTTGCAACTGGCGGTTTTTCATATAGTCGCACAGGAATTTCCATTGCACACAAGTTCCGTCAATGTATGCCCACGGGTCAATATTTCCGTTATTTCTCCGTAGGAAGCCGTCAAGTGTTTCGATGTGTGCTTTGTCAATGATAAATTCCGCTTTGATTTGTCCACCCGAACCGCTTTCGCAACACAAACAGCGCACAGGATGCCCGTTTTTCAGCGGTGCAGGTAGTGTCTTTCTGATTTCAAACAATTTCTTTCCGCTTCTTATGTTGCCTAAATGTACAGGTTGAATTGTTGCAATGATTGTTTCCATCTTCCTTTGCCTCCATTTCATTTTTTGGGGTGTGGGTGTTACAGAATTTCACATTCTGCAACCCAATCGGGATATTCTACGCCTTCACCATTCCAGCCGAAACGCTTGTTTTCCTGCCGGAAGTTCAACATCCGCTTGCTTTCGGGTTCATAGTAAACACCGATAAATTCATCGGACACGCCCAAATCACGGTTTTTCATAATCTCAATGACATTGGTGAAATCTTCGTATTTCTTGATTTCCGTCTGTCCTAAAAACTCACCGCCCAGCCGCAGAAAATCTTGATTGACACGGTGCATCATAAACACATTATCCGCAGCATTGGTCAAGTCTGCCGATCCGCTAATATCGGATTTACGCAGGAAGCCTACAGGCTTTCGTGGATGGCATACAAAGTGGATATGCACATTGTACTTTTTGGCAAACTCCGAAAGGGTCAAAACAAGGGTTGTTTGCCGGTCGTACTTTTCTCCACGGATTTCTGACAGGTCAAGCGACATAAGGTTGTCAATGATAACCACATCCGTCTGATGCTGTTCGATGTGGCGCACAAAATCATCAATAACGCTGTTCACCTTAATGCCATATTGATTGTTGTAAATCCACAACCTGTCCGCTGCCCATTCGTCAATAGCATCCGCTTTCTCTCGTGGCACATAGTAGGAAACACCATTGTCAGACAGCTTTGTGTGCGCCCGGCCAGCGGCCTGCAACTGTAGCCAACTCTTTGCCCGGTTGCTTGTCAACTCACCGCTGAACATAGCAACATTGAAATTCCGGCAAATGCTTTCAAGTGCAATCTGCGACAGGAATGTGGACTTGCCAGAGCCGTTGCCACCGCTCCAAATTGACAACTCACCCTTGTTCATACCTATCAGCTTTTTGTCCAGCGCATCAATGCCGGTCTTAATGCTGACAATCTTTGAACGGTCGATAATCTCAATATCCTGCATCCGCAGAAAGTGCGGTGTTTCATCCTTCACCGTTTCCTGTTTTTTCTCTGGCCGTTGGGGTAGTTGATATGTGCGGTTCTGCTCCTGCTTGCGCTCATAGCAAGTCGGATCAAATTTCTGTCGCAAGTCGCTCCACCTCTTGTCTGAACAGGAATTGTGGAAGCACTTAAAAGCAATAGCACCGTTTTGCATAACAAAAATTGCGCTGTCTGGTGCTTTGTGGGATGGGTCAAAAGGACACTCCTCCAGCACGATCTTCCGCACACCGCCGCTATTGGTTTCATACTTTACCCGGATACCGTTATCGGCAATAAACTTGTCAATGTCGAAAGTTTCCACGCGGTCATTACGATATACCGGCTTCGGCGGTTCGGGAATGATTTTGATAACCTTTTTCAGCAGGTGAATAGAATTTGTGCGGATTTCTTCAGGTATGTAAATAAATCCGCTTGCCCGGTGCGGCCGTTCCATTGTGTTTGCACCTTTTCGGGCAATAGTGCCGTAAACCTTTGTAATTCGGGACGGGTTAAACACGGCCGTGTCGATTTTAACATCGGCATCTGAAAACAGCATATCAATGGCTTGCAGGAATTTCTTTGTGTATTCGGCATCTTCCACCATCATATCCACGGAATACAACAGGTGGTATCCGTTGCCACTATCACAGACAACAGGATCAGAAAATCCCTCTTGCCGCAGGTACTTGTAAACACGCTTTATGGTTTCCTTTGCCTTTGCCTTTTCTGCATCCGTGGAGGAAACGCCGGTCGCCCGTTCCGGGTCTGCATCAATCAAAATCCACTTGATAGCGGTGATTTCATTGTCGCCGGTGGTTTTCAATCCCTTTTTGCTCAAAACACGCTCATTCTGTTCCCGGCTGTAGCACCCGTCATTGATTTCATTCATAACAAAGTACCAAGTTTTGTCATCGTGTCGGGCAAGTTCCGCAACCAGCTTTTCACGATCCCTAAAATATCCGCTAAAGGTGTAGCCGGTCATAGACCGCACTTCAATAACGCCATCTGGCTTGAATATGTCAAATGTTGCCCGTATAGATTGTTCTCTGTTCATCATCAGTAACTTTTCCTCCTCGGTGCTTGCGGTAGTGTTTCAGCCGGTGCAGTAGATTCTAAATAATCTTTCCACGCTCCATTGAAAAATGTGCTACCGTTTTTCACATACTGCATATCCCTGTTTTCTCGTTGTATTTCAGCCTTATAGGTTTCTATGGCCGCAGAAACAACATCAAAACCAGCCTTGTATAGTTCTGCCTTTGCTTTTTTTGATACGGCCGACTTTCCGGCCTTTTTGGGGTACAAATCCCAAAGAGCCAAAAAACAACTCTCAATCTCATCTGCGCTTTGCGCCGATATAGATTGGATTTCGTATTGGATTGGATTACGGCAACTATTGCCATCATCTGCAAGCAACTGATTGCAAGTGCTATCAAATAATGGGTATTTGCTTTTCTTGGCTCTAATCTGCTGATGTTTTGC
>JAZOAV010000235.1:0-7743 GCA_045595645.1 Faecousia sp. | reverse complement strand
GGAAATGTCGCTCGCCAAATCCAAGGTGTGATAAATCTTGAGAGCTTCGTCCACGGTCAGTTCCTTGTCGCCGCAGAAGCACGCACCATTTTCAAACGCATGGTTCTCCGTGAAGCTGTCGTCGCAACGGGAGCAATCAGCGGTGTGTGTTCCGTCCCCGTTGCCGATGTAGCTGTAATCGTGACCCAAAGCGGCAACGGTTTCCTGCGCCACAAGAACTTCGTTACAGACAGCGCAATGCTTACCTTCTGTCAGACCTGTTGCGGTACAAGTGGCGGCAACAGCCTTATCTACCACTTCCGTGTGACCCTTGGCGGGAACAGTTTCTTGTGCTACAAGAACGGTGTTGCAAACGGAGCAGTGCTTACCTTCTGTCAGACCTGTTGCGGTGCAAGTGGCTGCTACAGCCTTGTCGATTACAGGCGTATGACCTGTTGCGGCAATGGCTTCCGTGTAGCTATGATTGCACTTAGAGCAAGTGTAGGTTTTCACACCTTCCTTGGTGCAAGTAGCGGCTGTGGTGACCTTACTTGTATAACTGTGACCCGTTGCGGGAACAGTAGTCTGCGCCTTAATGACTGCATTACAGACGGAGCAATGGCTGCCTTCCGTCTTACCGGCAGTGGTACAGGTAGCGGCAACAGCCTTGTCGATAACCTCGGTATGTCCTGTTACGGCAATGGCCTCCGTGTAGCTATGGTTGCACTTGGAGCAAGTGAAAGTCTTGACACCCGCCTTGGTGCAAGTAGCGGCAGTGGTCACCTTAGAGGTGTAAGAGTGGCCCGTTGCGGGAATGGCAGTCTGCGCCTTGATCACTGCATTACAGACAGAGCAGTGACTACCTTCGGTCTTACCAGCGGTTGTACAAGTTGCGGCAACAGCCTTGTCGATTACAGGCGTATGACCTGTTGCGGCAATGGCTTCGGTGTAACTATGATTGCACTTGGAGCAAGTAAAGGTCTTGACGCCAGCCTTGGTACAGGTTGCAGCAGTTGTGACTTTACTTGTATAACTGTGGCCCAAAGCGGCGGTGTAGCTGTCCTTATAGCTGTTGGAGCAGTAGGAACAGGTGTGAGTCGTGTAGCCTTGAGCTGTACAGGTGGGAGCAGTGACCTTAGCAGTGTACTTATGCACCACTGTAGGAGCGGTGCAGCCGGAGCCCACATAGAGGTAGTCGATTGCCACCTTGGAATTCAGAAGTCCACGGAGGGTAACGCGCAGGCGTGTCACATCGTAGCTCGTCCAGTTGGCGGGAATGTCCCAGGTTTGTGTCACATAGGTTCCGATTTTTCCTGTGTCTACTGCCGTCCATGCCGTGCCTTGATAGGGACTGGTCATGCCGCTGTCCCAACCGTAGACGGTAATCGTGGGCGATTTTCCGCTGTTGACGGTGGCATCGTAGCTCAATAGACGATAGCGGAGCTGCACCACATCTCCCGCCTTGGGAGTGAAGTGGAGGGGGTCTGCACAACGGGTTGCCACCTTGGAGGTTTCTACATATTGGCTATGATCGGTCTTGGCGGCAGCGGAGAGGCTCATGGTCAGTTCGCCGCCGTGAATGCTCACTGTGGGAACATCCGCTTCATGGAACCAGTGTTCCGTGCTGTCATAGTTCCTGTTGCCATAAGCAATGGTGTCATATCGCTGTGCGCCTGTGCCGTTAAAATCAAAGAGGAGGTTGTTTTCGGGTTTGGGGCCAATGTAGAGATAGTCGATCTCCACGCTGCCCTCACGGAAGCCTAAGAAGTTCAGCATGATACCCCGAATGCTTGCATAGGTGGTAAATTTCTTCCCTGTAAGAGGAATTTGCAGGGTAAAGAACTGCCCTTCGCCTGCGCCGCCATCCAGATATTGATCCTCAATGGGAATGAGAATGGACTCTGCCCAATCGTTGGGTGCGGTGCCGCAGCTCCATTCTGTTGCTCCCTCCGGCAGATAGAAGAAGCGCAAGTACCGCTTGGTGCTGTTGGGATAATAGTGTTTTACATCATTCATCCGCAGACGAATCTGCAAGACTTCTGCCTTGGAGGGATCGTAGTTCAGGTCGTTTGCATATTTGTTATCGTTGCCCCAGGAGAAGGTTTTTACATTTCCCACAGGCTCAATGGCGGTAATATACACCGGCTCGTTGCTTGCATTGTACCGCTGGGTAATATCGAAGCACAGCTTGCCGTTGGATACCACGGGATTTGCGCCTGTTTCACCCCTGCGCCAGTTGTCTGCCGCATCGTAGTTGTAGCCACGGTAGGTGGTAGTGCCGTAACGCCGTGCGGAATCCTCATCGTCACTGAAATCGAAGTACAGTGCCGCTCTTTCCTTGGAGGGTGTCAGCTCCGCGGGGCCTACATAAATATAGTCCAAGCTGTAAGTTCCGGCAAAATCCGCAGATGCCTGCTGGAACATATCGATGCGCAGGGTCTTTAAGATTTCCCCTGCGTAAGCATCCAAAGAGCCCAAGGTTACGGTCTGATATTCGTCGTTAAATGTCACTGCATGGTTGGTCTGATGGGTTTCGGAATAGGTCGCCTGCTTGTCTGTGGTGAAATATACCGCCGTCTTACTGCAAGATCCCGCAGTGATACTGCCCTTGATGCGAACCTCGATCACATCTCCCTCTTTTATGACATAGGGCTTCTTTAAGGCACTTGCCATAGAAGCATAGGCATCCCGATACTGCACAGTGCCATCCATCGTACCGATTCCGCTCAGATTCACGGAAACACTCACCGTCCCCGTGTCCCGCTGGGTGGTGAGCCAATCGGCGGCGGTGTTTTTTCCGCTCATGGGCACAAAGTCCACCATCAAATAGGGACATTCCCGCT
This sequence comes from Faecousia sp., assembly GCA_045595645.1. Lineage (GTDB taxonomy): Bacteria > Bacillota > Clostridia > Oscillospirales > Oscillospiraceae > JAZOXB01. The sequence continues at coordinate 4,921 of JAZOAV010000235.1, read as the reverse complement.
GCCCGCAGCTGCACTTTCCGTTGGTGTAGGAGTGAGCTCTGATGTAATGAACAGACTCGCGGTCACAGGAAATCAAATGCGTTCCGTTACCCAAATTGACCATGGGCTTGACATTACCACCGCAAATAGTACAAATGGTTGAAGGTGCCACCGTGATGCTCTTGCCGTTCATCAAATTCAGGGTTGTAGTGGGCAGGATTTTGGGGACGGTCTTGCTTGTGCCGTAGCTCGTGGTGCCGCTTCCGTAGCTCCAGCTCGTCAGAGCAGGGCAGAGGGTTTTCAAGTTGGAGGTCGTCAGATTGACAGTGCTTCCCTTTGCCAAATAGCCAAAATTCTTCTGTAAATTGGTCTGATGGGAGGCAAGCAGATTGCTTGCGCTTGTATTTACGGTATAGGGGGTCTTTCCCGTGTATTCCAGTGTGAAATTCAGACGGAAGGAACGGGCAGCCTGCGTACCGATGGGAAGCTGGGTATCCACAGCGGCATAGCAATCCTTCATGCGTACCGTAGTCACGGTGGTTTCCGATTGGTTTTGGTGGTCAATGAAGATCATGCCGCCGCTTTCTGCATTGGTACTCTGCTTTCCAAGGCTGACACAGCGTTCCATGGTCACATTACCCGCACACAGACCGACGATCCCGCCGGACCATTTTCCTGCACCGGACAGATCTCCGATAAAGGCGCAATCCTTCAGTACAACGGAATCATTGTTATAGTTGATCTGGGCCACGAAGCCGCCACCCCGCATGCCGGAAATGGTACATTCGCTGACACAGCTTTCAAAGCTAATATTCCCTCGCTCGGGGAAGGCAAGGAAACCTCCGGCCCGATAGCAATCGCTGTCAACACTGACCTTCATCTTGCAGTACACATTGCGGAAGGAACAATTACCGTTGGCACGAACCGCAATACCCGCCGCGGAGTGGGAATCTACCAATTTTACCGCTCCATCCACCATGCGCAGATTCTGAATAGTGGCATCCTGTAGCTGGTCAAACATGGCAAGGGTTCCCGATGTTGCATAGAGACTGAGATTTTTAATGGCACGACCACAGCCGTCGAAAGTTCCCGAAAACTGCGGAATCATAGTCCAGTTCACGCCGGTCATGTCGATATCCCGCGCCAGCTTTACGGTCTTGCCGGAGAAGTTAAAGCTTTGTCCTAATGCACAGAAGGCTTTCATATCTGCCGCACTGCCGATGTAATAGATTCCGTCGGAGGCGGGGCCCCAGTTTGCCGTTGCGCCGGGGGTGGTGTAGGTCGCTTTATATTTCAGCGTTCTGGACAGGCTGATTTTTCTGCCGTAGAAATAGGGTGCGGTACTGCCTGTCGCTACAGAAATATAGCTGCTTTCCGCAGAAGCGGGAGTGATTTTCAACTCACGGAAGCCCCAAAAGTTGTTCAGGGTCAGATTCAGACTTTCCTGCTGGGCTTCTGTCAGGGTTTTGGCCTCGTAGCCGAATTGCTGGGGCTGACCCTTTGCATGTTCCGGCGTCACCGTTCCCGAAAGGGCAAAGGTGCCGCACATGGAATAGGGCTTGCTTCCCCAGACGGTCGTGTTTTTTACATCGCCCATGTGGTCGTGACCGCCGAAAAGACCCATAATTCGGTCATTTTCCTTTACCAACTGCTGAAAGGCTTCGCTTTCCGAACCCGCCTGGAAGTAGTGGGCAATGAGCCAAACCTTGTCGTCGGGGTATTTTGCCATTTCCGATTGGATAAACTCTATGTCAGAAGGGGTGTAGACGGAGTTTTCCGTAGCATTGGGCTCCAAATGGCTGTTAAAATTATCCAGCATAATGAACAGGTTTCCCTCCTTACGGTAGGAGCACTGTCTGTCATTGCCGGTGATGGACTTCCACTGGGCATTGCTGTACTGCTCGTGGTTGCCCGGGATCAAGAAGCACGGCACGCCGGAGGGAAGCTGGGAAACATATTCTTTTACGAATTTTTCCGTGTAGCTCACCTTGTTGTCACCCATATAGCTGCCGGCGATTTTGCCGTTGCTGTAGAAATGATCCAGGGACATATCGCCCACAATAATAATTAAATCCAAAGCCTCCCGCTTATGCTCTGCATTGACGGAATCGACCCAAAGCTGTAGGCGGTCTTTTCCCGCAACACCATAATAGGCGGAGGTACAATAATGGATATCTGAAGTCAGCAAGACCCTCAGATTTCCGTCCTTTGCCGTGTCGGGAATCAATGCGGCCTGTCCAACCAAGATATGCATCCCCGACAGGGAAAACAACGCTACAAGGCACAGTAGAAAAAACCGCCTTATCCAATGTTTTTTCATAGTAAATTCCTTCCTCTCCTGCCTATTATACCAAAATGTGCTTATCAACTCAAATCAGCATCGAGCATCGTAGGGCGGGGGCTTGCTCCCTACAATTATATAAGCTATGCAAAGTCGATAAGTATTTCTCGAAACACAGGCACTTTTCTACAAAAATTATATCACGCAGAAGAAGCATTTGCAACGAAAAATCACCATATATTCCCATCCGAAACAGGGAATGCGCCCAAACGGTACGCATCCCCTGTTCGTTTTATTTGTCGGATTTTGTATGATCGCAGCCACCGTTGCATTTGCCGCCGCATTGCTTGGCATAGGGACAACCGATACAGGTTTCCCCACGCTTTTTCGATTTTATCAGATACCAAACAATGCCACCGACGATTGCGGCAAGCAGGATCACGACGATAACATTTTCCATCATTTTTTAGCCCCACGCAAAGCATATTCTGCTTTCAGCTTTTTGTTGGTGTTCCGAATCAGACCGACGACTACGCCCGCCATTACAAGAACCGCCGCAAGACCTGCGATTGCCGCGCCAATCTGCAAGGAGGCGGGAGCCACGATCAAGGTACCGATGGTGTAAATGAGGTAGCCGACGGTGTAGCCAATGGCAAGCTGGAAGCCGATGCCGCCCCAAAGCCACTTCGCACTCTTCATTTCCGCATTCATCGCACCGATGGCGGCAAAGCAGGGGGGCGTATAGAGATTGAACATCAAATAGGCAAGTGCCGCCACCTTGGAAATTGCCATAATGCCCGCAACCTCAGCTCCTGCACCTTCCAGCATGGCAAGTTCTTCCGTGTCGATGAGATTTTCCAGACCTACGAAGCAAACGGCAAGCGTGCCGACCACATTTTCCTTTGCGATAAAACCCGTCACAGCCGCCGCCGCAAGCTGCCACGAGACCACACCGACGATGGGAACCAGCAGATAGGCAAAGGGCGTGGCAATAGAGGCCAAAATGGACTGTTCAGCAGTCTCGGCAACTTGGAAGCTCCAAGTGAAGGTTTGCATCAACTGTACAGCCATATTGCAAAGAAGAATGATGGTTGCCGCCTTCACGATGTAAGCCCAGCCACGGCTGCACATGGACTTGAATGCACCCCAAAAAGACGGTACTTTATACTCAGGCAATTCAATAATAAAGAAGGACTTTCTTGCTTTATACCCTGTGATAAGGTTGATCAGGAGTGCGCCGATGAAAATGAGGGCAATTCCCGCAAAGTACATCACTGCGCTGACCCACCATGCGTTGTCAAAGAATGCACCGGCAAAGAGCGCGATAACGGGGATCTTTGCGCCGCAGGGCATGAAGGGGGTCAGCATTGCAGTCGCTCTGCGCTCCCGTTCGTTCCGAATGGTACGGCTCGCCATGATCCCGGGGACTGCACAGCCCACGCCGATCACGAAGGGAATCACGGATTTCCCCGAAAGACCAACCTTTTTGAAGATGGGATCCAGTACAACGGCGGCGCGGGACATATAACCGCAGTCTTCTAAGAGGGCAATGAGGAAATACATCACCATGACCAGCGGCAGGAAGCCCACAACCGCTACCACACCGCCGATGACACCATCGACAAGAATCGCTGAAATCAAGGGATTGGCATTTTCAAGGAGTCCGCCGACCCAGCCTTGGAAGCGTTCCAAAAGCGGCACAAGCCCGGGAATGAAGGCACCGTTTTCAAATTCGTAGCCATCGGCGATCCACGCTCCGAGAGTAGTCTGAGAAATATAGAACACAAGGAACATAACGGCGGCAAAAATGGGAATCCCGAGCCATCGATTCGTCAAAACCGTGTCAATTTTGTCTCCGATATTTCTGTCCTTGGCCAGCACCTTGCGCGCCTCCACATGGCGCACGATCTCATTCACAAAGGTGAAACGCTTGCGGTCAGCCGCTTCCACCGCCGCCTTGTCGGTGAGGTCGACCTCTCCCTGTATGTAGGGTGCGGCCTGGGGTTTCCCTGCGTGTGCAACAGCAGTTTCAATGAGCGTCTTTAAACCGTCTGCCGCGGTGGAAACGGTTTTCACAACGGGACAGCCCAGCTTTGCGGAAAGTGCATCCCCATCGACCTTGTTCCCTTTTTTCTTGTTCAGGTCACTCTTGTTCAGAGCAACAACCACGGGGATCCCAAGCTCCAAAAGTTGTGTCGTGAAGAACAAGCTGCGGCTCAAATTCTCCGCATCCACGATATTGATGATCACATCCGGCTGCTCATTTTTGACATAAGAGCTGGTGATGCTCTCCTCGCCGGTGAAGGGAGACATGGAATATGCGCCCGGGAGGTCAACAGCAATCAGCTCCTTGCCGCCGGCATAGGATTTTTTGATGGCGTGTTCTTTCTTATCTACGGTAACCCCCGCCCAGTTGCCGACCTTTTCATTGCGACCGGTCAGTGCGTTGTACATGGTGGTCTTACCGGAGTTTGGGTTGCCTGTTAAAGCAATTCTCATGGGGAATCCTCCTTTTATATATTACTTATACTAATTCTTGTTAAAAAAGTTTGAAAAACTTTTTTATAGCACCGAAGGTGCGTCAAGAATTTATGAGACGGGATTTTGCAATTTTCTATTCCAAAAATTGCAAAATCGCAACGCTTTTTGCGTTGCCTTTCT
>JAZOAV010000234.1:0-4424 GCA_045595645.1 Faecousia sp. | reverse complement strand
AATCGCCGAGAGCAATCGGCGAGAGATTTTGTTCCAAATTGAGGTTTGGAAAACGCAGGAATACTTTGTGTATTTCAAGTTTTTCAAACCGAAAAGTTGGGACAAAAGATTCGCTGAGTGCCGACGGCTATTTATTCAGAGTTTCCTTAATGGAATCCGACAGGTTTTGCATTGCCATAAGGGAGTGGGAGGTGTTTTATAAAGCGAAACATAAGGCTTACACATGCTTCCGATTTAAACTGTAGAACTTTAAATCGATGTGGTACAAAGGGATAATTGTTAGTGCTCAAACCCTCATATTCCTTCCATTTTCCACGGTTTTTATTAAGTTGACAGCATTGCCTTTTAAGGGGGAATCAAAGGGGGTTGCCTGTGCAGTGACCGCAAGAATATCCGTTTTGAAAATACCATCGATTTAAAGTTTAGAACTTTAAATCGATGTATTGTTTCTTACTGCGTATCACTTATGGCTTATCACCTATCACGCATCACTTGCAACAACCCCCCGCCCCCCCTTCAAAGGGGGGCTTGGTGCGGTGCGTTGTCGAGGGTGCATACGGTGGGCGATTCGTGAATCGCCCCTACGAAGTCTAACAAACATGGTGCATCATCGATGGTGCCCACGGGCGCGTCTTAGGGTCGGCCCTTGGCCCGTGGGTTGACGATGCCGAATTTTTGTTTTACCAGCTCTATTTCGTCCAGTTGGGCTTCGCTGAGAAGGCGGATTTCTCCGAACCGGCGCATATTGGCGTAGACACGGAAGGTATGCTCCAGAGCCTCTGTGCGGAACAGGGCTTGCTCCACATCCTTGCCCCATGTGACAGCACCGTGGTGCTCCAAGAGCACTGCCGTGTGGTTTTTACAATAGGGCGCGGCGGATTCTGCCAGTTCCTTACTGCCTGTAATGGCAAAGGGCGCACAGGGAACGACACCCAAGCTGAGGGCAGAATCCAAGGAAATCGCCAGCTCCCAGGGCTTGCCGTAGGCCGCCCAAGCGGTTGCGCCGGGGCCGTGGGCATGGACGATGCCACCCAAAAGGGGATTTTCCCGATAAATGGCTAAATGCAGGGCAATTTCGCTGGAAACGCCCCATGTGCCCTCTAAAATTGTTCCGTTTTCATCCACCCGCACCAGCATTTCTTCCGTCATGGAGCCCTTGGATACTCCTGTGGGAGTACACCAAACCGAGCCGTCTTCCATGCGGGCGGTGATGTTGCCGTCGTTGGCGGCGACAAAGCCGTGGTGATAGAGGCGTTTGCCCGCCTCAATGATGGCGGCCTTCGCCTTTGCGTGTTCCTTATACATTGCCCATCTCCTCAGGGAAGAGCTTGGCGAAGCTCTCAGAGAAGGGCGGATAGGCGATGCCCCGCTCGGTGACGATGCCTGTGAGCAGGCTGTGATCCGTCACATCGAAGGCGGGATTGTAGCACTGCACCTCGTCCAAAGCCATGGGCTTTTCGTAGAACAGCTCCTTGATTTCGGCGGGATTCCGTTCCTCGATGGGAATGTCGTCTCCCGTGGGGCAGGAAAAGTCGATGGTGGTGGAGGGGCCGAGGGAATAGACGGGGATTCCGTAGTATTTTGCCAGCACTGCCAGACCCGAAGATCCGATCTTATTGGCAACATCGCCGTTGCGGGCAATGCGGTCACAGCCGAAGAACACGGCCTGCACCCTGCCCTGCTTCATCACAAGGCTTGCCATATTGTCGCAAATCAGGGTGCAGGGCACGCCTGCACGGGTCAACTCGTAAGAGGTCAGACGGGCCCCCTGCAACAGCGGACGGGTCTCGTCCACAAATACATGGATGTTCATGCCCGCTTCCTTGGCTAAGTAGAAGGGCCCTTGGGCGGTGCCGTAGCGGGAGGTGGCAATGGGGCCTGCGTTGCAGTGGGTAATGACGCTGTCGCCGTCTTTCAGCAGGGACAGGCCAAATTCGGAGATTTTCCGACACATGGCAATATCTTCCTCGTGGATGGCGACGGCTTCTGCGTCCAGTGCGTTCAGCAGGGTTTCCCGCTCGGCTTCGGCATGGGTATCCACAACAGATGCCATGCGTTTGAGCATGCAGGACAGATTCACCGCCGTGGGGCGGGAAGAATTGAGGTAATCCGACAGACGGAGGTATTCCTTGCGGAAGCCGTCGAAGTCGGGAAGCTCAATGTTACGGGCCAAAATCGCCATGGCATAGCCTGCAAAAATACCGATGGCAGGGGCACCACGCACCCGCAGGGCGTAGATCGCCTCCCACATTTCCTCCGCCATGGTCAGGCGCAGGTAAACGGTCTCATTGGGAAGCAGGCTTTGGTCTAAAGTGACCAAAGCCTGTCCTTCTCTGCAAACATTCACCGCATGGGTGACGGCTTCCATGCTCATACGCTCTTAGAAATGGCGATGATGCTCTCCTTCACCAATTCACGGAACAGGGGAGCGACACGGTTGGAGGTCTCAAAGACTTCCTCATGGCTCAGGGGAACGGGAGAGATGCCTGCGGCCTGATTGGTGATGCAGGAAATACCGCAGACCTTCAGACCCATGTGACGGGCGGCGGCGGCTTCGCAAGCGGTAGACATACCCACGGCATCTGCGCCCAGCACCGTCAGCATCCGCACTTCGGCGGGGGTTTCGTAGGTGGGACCGGTGAGCTGGCAGTACACACCCTCGTGGAGAGGCGTGCCCAGACGGGCGGCAGTGTCACGAATGATGGCATTGAGCTCCTTGTTGTAGACCTCGCTCATGTCGGGGAAGCGGGGGCCCAGCTCGTTCATGTTGGCACCGATGAGGGGGTTGGGGAACAGGGACATGATGTGGTCGGTGAGCAGCATAAAGTCACCGGCACGGTAGGTACGGTTGACACCGCCGGCGGCGTTGGTCAAAAACAGCACCTTGGCCCCCAGCAGACCCATCAGGCGGGTGGGCAGGAGCACATCTTCCATGGAGTAGCCTTCGTAATAGTGAACACGGCCCTGCATGATGACAACCTTGGTGTCACCGAAACGGCCAAAGACGAAGCGGCCCTTGTGCCCTGCAACGGTGGAAACGGGGAAGCCTTCGATGTCGTGGTAGTCCACGGTGGCGACAGCCTCGATCTCGTCAGCCAATGCGCCCAAGCCGCTGCCCAAGATCAGGGCAACATCGGGAACAAAGTCGGTTTTGGCACGGACACATGCCAGACAGTTCTGCAATTTTTCGTAAGCGTTCATAGTAGATCCTCCAATTTTTTAAGAGCATGTTGAAATTCTTCGGGTAACGGACAGGAGAGGGTCATATTTTCTCCCGTGCAGGGGTGGATAAAGCTGAGCTGACGGGCGTGCAGGCACTGTGTTTGAAAGCCCAGCTCGCCTTTTTTGCTGTTGTACAGGGGGTCGCCCACAATGGGGCGGCCGATGTGTGCCATGTGCACCCGAATTTGGTGGGTGCGGCCTGTTTCCAAGCGGCATTGGATGTGGGTAAATTGTCCGAAACGGGACAACACCTGCCAGTGGGTCACGGCCTCCCGACTGTTCTGACGGGTGACAGCCATGCGCTTGCGATCCTTGGGATCCCGCCCGATGGGGGCATTGACCGTGCCGCTGTCCTCCCGAAAACCGCCTCGCACGATACATTCGTAACAGCGGTAGAGGCTGTGATCCTGTAGCTGCTCCGACAATCGTTGGTGGGCGAAGTCGTTTTTTGCCACAATGAGAAGACCTGTGGTGTCACGGTCGATACGATGCACTATGCCGGGTCGCTTTTCGCCGTTGATGCCCGAGAGACTGTCGCCGCAGTGGTGGAGCAGAGCGTTCACCAGCGTTCCGTCCTCGTGCCCTGCAGCAGGGTGTACCACCATACCCTTGGGCTTGTTGATGACCAAGAGGTCGGCATCCTCAAAGACAATATCCAAGGGAATGTCCTGCGCCACAAGGGGCACCTCCTGCACCTGCGGCAGCTCCACGGCATAGACCGCTCCCGCCACGGTTTTGGCATTTTTCTTTAAGGCTTGTCCGTTATAGGTGATGTGACCGCTTTCCAGCAGCTTTTGTACCGCACTGCGGGTCAGCTCCGGCAACTGCTCTGCCAAAAAGCTATCCAAACGCAGCCCGCTTTCCGTGGCTGTGATCTGCAAAGCGATTCCCCCCTTTTTGTGGCTTCTTGTCTCTACTATCATACCAAATTCCCCACAAAAAATCAACTGCAATATCAATAAGTCAAACACAGAATATGATAGGTATACATCATCGTCCCGCACGGCATCCTCGTTGAAAATCGTAGGGGCTGTAAAATAAAATGTATATACATCCAAAAAGACGGCGGGAGCAAGCCCCCGCCCTACAAACATGTCAAGTGAGACACCGTAGGGCGGGGGGTTACTCCCGCCATGAGGCTGTTTATGAATCCGCACGAAAACGGATGCGTTTGGTTTAAATTTTGAAGGCTTTTTCCGTGG
>JAZOAV010000233.1:0-6927 GCA_045595645.1 Faecousia sp. | reverse complement strand
CCTTTGAAGGGGGGTACGGGGGGTTGCCCATGCAAGCACTCCCATCAACCATCGCATCCGTAGCGCGCGGCATCCTTGACGCGCCCCTAAACCGCCCTTCTCGCCACGCTCCGTGCCACCACAGCCTCCGCAGGACGGCTGACAACGGTCGCGGCAAAATAGCGCATATCATCCATGGCATGGTCATGCTCCTTTTTTACCCCATCCTTGCCCGCCTTCAAATCCCACACATACTGCTCCATCTCCCGCAGGCAATCCACACAGGTGTCGCAAATCACCAGCTTCCCGCTTTTCAGCAGATCCGATGTGCGGCGAATGCCCGACAGCACATCGTTGTCCGCCTTGCACACGCGCCAGCCCCGCCTGCGTAACAGTTCCATAAAGCTCGCCGCCGAAGGGTCAACCACCACCGCCGTGATTGTGCGCCCGCCTGCCAATTTTTCCAGAGCCTCGGCATATTCCCCATCGGTCATCTGCCGTTGCTCCCGTCGGGAATCGAAATAGAACTCTTTAATGCGATACCAAATCTCTCCCTGCCGTCCCCACAGACCGAAGGAAGCGGGATTCACCGTCCCATAGTCGCAGGAGATGTACCACTGAGAGAACTCTCCTTTGGGCGGGGGCGGTGCCATGGTCGCATCAAAAAAGTCGTACACCCGCCCCTGTGCCGCCACCCACTGCCCCAGCACAAAGCGGCGGTAGAATACACCACTGTAGAGCCGCCCATAGCGAGCCCGAATTTCCGGCGACAGGGAGGGGTTGTCCTCCATGGTAAAATGCAGATACAGGCAATTCCGTTCCTCTGCACCCAAAATCCACTCATTATAAAACCAGTGCAGTGGCCCTTCGGGGTTGCAGTTAAACCACAAACGGCTTCCCCGCACAGAACAGCGGGCGCAGGCCTGCTCCACAAAGCTGCGGGGCATCAGCGCCACTTCGTCCATCAGAATCCCCGCAAAGGTGATGCCCTGAATCAGGGACGAGGAGCTTTCGTCCCGCCCTCCGAAGCTGTAAAACTCGTTGCTTTTCCCACGGAAGCTGACGATCAGCTTATTTTCCGAACGCTTTTCCTTCACCGAAAAGCCAATGGCCCGCAATTTCGGCAGCAGCTCCGAAACCACATTCCGTTGCAGAGAAGAAATGGTCTTTCCGCAAATGCCAAAGCGACAGCCGTTAAAATTGCTGCACGCCCACAGGAAGAAGCTCAGCCCCATAGACAGGGTCTTGCCCGAGCGCACCGCCCCATCGCAGATAATGGCCTCTTTTTTGTAATGAGGGCTGTCGCGCCGCCACCAGTTGAGTACAACACGCTGCTTTGCGGAAAATTTCAAGGAGTCTCCACTTCCTCCGCAGCGGCAAAAAAGGCCTCTGCACAGTCCCCGCTGTCCGCTCCCGCACTCAGAAGCTGTTCCAGTGCCCGAATTCTGTCCATCAGCTTAATCTCCACCGTTCCCTTCTCATTGCGCTTGACCTCCGATAGCAGGCTCAGGTCCAGCGCATCCAGCTCCGGCTCGTCAGAAGCACCAGCTTCACACAGTCGTTGGCTCTGCCAAAAGCCAGTTGTGCCAACCGCCGCAGAACATCGGCCTTGCACACCGTCCCCTGCCCCCGCTGCAAAGACAGCTCCCGCTGTACCCCCGGGGTTTCCAACAGCCGCACGCCGTCACACCGTCCCACGGCACGGGCCGCCGCCTCCGCATCAAAGCAGCGAAGATAGGCTGTCGCAAAGCGTCGCTTCTCACTTGGCAGATTTGGATTCATATTCTCACCTCATATTCTCAATTTGAGGCGTAAAAAAACCGCCCCTCAACCAAAGGGACGGAATCCGCTCTATTTGCCGTAAAATCGGCAACAAGCAAAATTTTTCAATTTTTCTTCCCACCATACCCGCATATAACGCCTGCAAGGACGCCTCTCCCGAGGTGTCCTTGCAGGCAGAAGCGACACGATATATCTTCGTTAAATCCGTAGGGGTCGATGCCCACATTGTCCCGCATACGCACCCTCGACAATGCACCGCACCAAGCCCCCCTTTGAAGGGGGGTACGGGGGGTTGCCCGTGCAGGCACTCCCATCAACTTCCGCACCCGTAGCGCGCGACATCCTTGACGCGCCTTTGCTTAACCTCTCGTCATGGAATATTGATTGTCAATTTGGTTCTTGTATTCTTTTTACTCACAAGATAGGTAACCGTTGCGTTACCATCGCCATCAAATTCACATTCCACAACAAAATCTGCCGCGACAGGCGAAACATTGTCCAGCTCGTATGTTTTACAATACGCCGACTTATCAAACACATTTTGAACGACTACAAAATACTTCTCTTCTTTACGGTCCGCATATACAACACAGTCTCCTTGCACACCTAAAACATAAGAGAATATTTCAGACACCCTACCACTCTCTACATCACAAAACACCGCCCAATTTGTAGCCAGGCCGGTTCCTGTCTGCGTAACCAAGCCGAACACATCGGAAGAAACCTCCCAAACCTTTGGCTTGCGGATGGCATTCTCTTGACGGTAAAGAATGTTTCCTTTCTGGTCTGAAACGGTATAGGAATAGGTACGATCGTCATTTTGAAAGATTTCTACATTTGCTTGATACTCTGTCGGTGCTTCATTTCCTTCCGTTTCGATTTCCACAAGCACAGCATCTTCGAGGGAGAAATAGTCAGCGAGTCTACTACTCAGCCCCGAAGCCCACATAGCTCTTTCAAAAGAAATATTCTCTATATTGCTCAAATACACATAGGTCGTGTCCGCAACAGCCAAGGGCTGCCGTCCTGTGATGACCAGCCTGTATTTGTATTGGTAGCCTTCACATTGCCATGTGCCATCCCTATTCAGATAGTAAGTTTTCAGATTCCCATAGAAGGCTTTGAATGGGCCATCGAGGAAGAGAAGACCGACATAAGGCGAATCAACCCCTTGCCCTTCACTCCAATAACCGATCCCATCCCCATCGCTCAAAATCACAACATTCCCATTGTCCACACCCAAGGTCATATAGCGTGTTCTGTCGTTTTCTTTTCCCACCAATATCGTCTCTCCGTCCACATTGGTTTCAAAGTAGAGCGAAATATAACCGTATGCGACGAATATGTTAAAATACTCTAAGTCACCTCCTTCGTAAACGCGAATACTGAATGAAAATATACCGGAGGTGGGGCCTCCGCTGATATAGCATTCTTCGACCGTTTGGTCGCCATCGATATCAAAAAGAGCGTATGAACGACGGGAAGCGATTGGGTTTTCTATATGCGGCAGATTGTCCCAAAACAGCCTCCTCACCTCCGCTCTATAGTCCGCATCAATCTCGTAAGCATAGCTGGAATGGGGCATGACAACAGGACAGATCGTAACACTATCCCTGCTTACTTCTCCGCTGGCGATATAATTGGCAATGATGTATTGCATTTCCTCAAGCGTTGTAGAATTGAAATGAAGAGCCCAAATCTCCTCCTGCGCGTAATTTCGATTCACACCCGGGAGCAATCCGCAAGAATAAGAGTTCTCTGCCATCTGCCAAATATAGACCTCCAACCCCTTGAAGGTACTCAAATCAAAATACATGGGGTACCGCTCTTTCAGCGCATCTATACTGTTGTCGGGCACTACGATAGGCGTAAATTCTGTATCTACAGAAGAATCGCCACTGCGCGCAATCCGTTCAAATACTTCCTTTGCCCTCTTAGGCTCTATGACCTTGTAGCTGAGTGTGGGTTTTACACCATTATTGATCCATACAGCCGTAAAATCGGAGTTGAAATGGATATACAAGCCCTCCAAATAAGACAGTGCAGAGGGTGCCGCTTGCTTCGCAGTTTGCAATACGAGGGTGTGACTCTTATCTCTATCCTCGGAGCGATCCAAAGAGATTTCCTCCTTGGAAGTTTTCAGGCTTGCAAGGTCTTGCAACAAATCCTTGCTGACCGCACCGATACGATTGTAGCCAAAGCCATCGGAAACCCAGACACAAGCAGTCGTCTCCGTCCTTTCGGAAACAGAAATAAATTCCAAATTTTCCAAGCTTCCCAGCTCGCCGGAGGCAGGATTGGTAAGGAAGCAAACTGCCAATACAAGACTTGCCACAATTCCTACCAGCAAAACCCAAAAGGCAGGCTTTTTGTAGGAAAGCACGGACTTCACCCGATCCTTTACACTGACCTCTCCGAAAGCCAAGGGGCAAAAAACAATCATCCGTCTGCCCACACTGCAATTCAGCAGGGCTTGGGAATACTCTGCCCGTTCCTCCAAGCTCAAATCCTTGACAACCTTCTCGTCACAGGCCAATTCAATGTCCCTACACAGAAGCACATAGGCCAGCCACATCAAGGGATTAAACCAATGCAGGGATAAAATCCCAAAGCCAATGGGCTTCCACCAATGGTCTTTTCTGCAAATGTGGGCTTCCTCATGGGCAATCACATGGGACAGCTCCCCATCGGGCATGGCAAAGGGCAGGTAAATCTTAGGCCGTATCATCCCAAGCACAAAGGGCGATGCCACATTCTCACTCTGATAAATGTTGTCCCGAAGGCGCACGGCGGTCAAAACTCTCCGCTTCACGCGGATAAAGCTGAGACTTCCGTAAGCCAGCAAAGCAAGAATCCCAATGCCCCAAACAGCCGAGACAACAGGAATCCAAATCTGCAAGGGATTGGCACTGTCCCCCGGGGCGGGCGAAAAAGTCTCCCCGATCACGGGATTGACCATATTGTTGACCGCAGAAATGCCGCTGTAAATTTGCGGAACGCTGTCCGTCATAATCGCAGACGGAACGGTCTGCGCACTGGGAATCAAGCTCAACACACTCTCAATGGTAAACGGGCAAACCAGCCGCACCGCAACCACCGCCCACAGAAGCACCGTGATCCACTTCGGTGCCTTTTTCAGTAAAACCCGCAAAAGCAGTACCGCAAGCACAATCCAGCTTGCAGAAATGCTCATGTTCAAAACGGACAGAAAAACTTCACTCATAGTTTGCCTCCCTTCCGATAGCGGTCAATCATCGCCTGCACCGCATCGATCTCCGCATCAGAAAGCCTCTGATGCTTCGTAAACGCGGCAACAAAGGCAGGCAAAGAGCCCTCAAAGGTCTTCTCCACCATCTCGTTGAGCTGGTCAGCCTGTACCTGATCCTTGCTCACAAGAGAGGTGACAACCGTGTTCTCATTTTTCAGCACGCCACGCTCCGACAGCTTTTTGATCACGGTGTAAGTCGTCGTGGGCTTCCAACCCAGCCGTTCCTTGCACAGCTCTACTAATTTGCCACTTTTTACAGGCTCCTGCTCCCACAAAATCAAACAAAAACGGTATTCGCTCTCAAAAATCTTAGGTGTCTCCATCTTCAAACCTCCTCTACTCCAATAGAGCTCGCCTATACTCTATCACAATAGAGTTACATTGTCAAGCACTATTACACTTACCCGCAAAAAACCGAGAACCGCTCAAACAGCAGTTCTCGGTTTTTTCATCCGATAGCTTGATTTGTAACCTCTGCGCTAAATTGATCTCGCTTAGTGAGCACCTCAAGGAACAAATCTTCATAGTTAGTTTTCATATTTGAAATACAGTCCCCGATTTCAGCCAAGTGGATTACCGTTTGCTTATGCGTTCTAACATAAGAAACGCAGTTCAAACTCAGCATTGGGTACGCCGTGGGATCAATCTTGATGTCATAAACCGGATCAATTCTCCGCGAATCAGATATTTTAGAAATAGGAAGTACAACATAGTCCTCACTGTCGGCTTTCGCGATAATCAAGCCCGGTCGAGTTTTCATGTCCATTCCGTGAGTCCGTTGATTGTAAAACGGGGTGAGAAGTTTTCTGATTTCACCGATCAAGATATCACCTCGTCATCGAACTCGTCATAGTACATATCCCACACATGATCGTAAGGACGAATCTTCTCCGCATCAACCTTGATATCTTCTAATTTTAAAGGTACGCTGCCATTTTCATTGGCAGCCAAACCGCGGCGTGCGTTTCTCCACGAAATATCCTTGTGCGAAAGCTCGCTCAGTTTCCATGTTGCTAAAGCTCCATATTCCAGAATAACATTATTTGCAATATATTTCAGATGATCAGAAATGTCATTCGTCTGGCAAATAATTTCACCTTGAACAAAACTTTCTCTGACCTCACGGCAGACAGGACCAAACTTCCAGCCTTCAAATACACCCTCAAATGCAGGTTCACCGGTGATTGCAAGCGATTCACGCTGAGTGAAGTAAAGCAGCTTATGCAGCTTCATCTCATCAATCACTTCTTTCGCTAACTCTGCGTATTTTCTTGTGACATAAGCAGCGGCATCGATAATTCTGTCCATCATTCCACCTCCTTAACTAATTTGTAAATTTCTTTGAAATCTATTATGGTATTTGAACGAAGCAGAATACAATCTTTCATAATCATTATACCACAAAAACGCACAAATGCTATAGTGAATAATGACAAAAACATAATTATCATCTTGTATAATTTAACAAAAAGAACAAAAAAGTTAGGCAATATATCCTAATTAGCGCATTGTCAACACATTGGCCAAGCGGCAATTCTCTCGTGGCACCACAAAAAAACTCTTGCATTTTCTTCCATCCGTGCTATAATAGTTGCGAATTTATACAAACAAAGGAGTTTTTCATATGCCTCTGGTAACAACAACCGAAATGTTCAAGAAGGCCTACGAAGGCGGCTACGCCATCGGTGCTTTCAATGTCAACAACATGGAAATCGTGCAGGGTATCACCGAAGCCTGTAAGGAAGAAAAGGCCCCTGTTATTCTGCAGGTCTCCAAGGGCGCCCGCGCCTACGCCAACCACACCTACCTGGTGAAGCTGGTCGAGGCTGCC
Organism: Faecousia sp.; assembly: GCA_045595645.1. Lineage (GTDB taxonomy): Bacteria > Bacillota > Clostridia > Oscillospirales > Oscillospiraceae > JAZOXB01. Next base: position 67 of record JAZOAV010000233.1, on the reverse strand, counting down.
ATCATCGAGTGCCCCGAAATTCCCATCGCTCTGCACCTGGACCATGGTGACAGCTTCGAAACCTGCA
>JAZOAV010000232.1:0-39742 GCA_045595645.1 Faecousia sp. | reverse complement strand
AGTGACCGGGCCGGGACGGCCGATGGGAGACTTGCCTTCGCCGCCGCCGTGGGGGTGGTCGCAGGGGTTCATGACGGAACCGCGGACGGTGGGACGGATGCCCATGTGACGCTTACGGCCAGCCTTACCGATATGCACGTTCTCGTGGTCGATGTTGCCGACCTGACCGATAACTGCCAGGCAGTTGACACGGATCAGACGAACTTCGCCGGAGGGCATACGGACCTGAGCCATTTCGCCTTCCTTTGCCATCAGCTGGGCGGAAGTGCCGGCGGCACGGACCAGCTGAGCGCCGCGGCCGGGGTTCAGCTCAACGTTGTGGATAACGGTACCAACGGGGATGTTGGCGATGGGCAGGCAGTTGCCGGGCTTGATGTCAGCAGTGGCGGAGGAAACGACGACGTCGCCAGCCTTGAGGCCGACAGGAGCAACGATGTAGCGGAGCTCGCCGTCTTCGTACTTCACCAGAGCGATGAAAGCACTGCGGTTGGGATCGTACTCCAGGCGCCCTACGACAGCGGGCATATCCAGCTTGTCGCGCTTGAAGTCGATGATGCGGTACTTGCGCTTGTTGCCGCCGCCACGATGACGGACGGTGATCTTGCCGTAGCTGTTGCGTCCGGAATGCTTCTTCAGGGTCTCAACCAGGCTACGCTCGGGCTTTGCCTTCTTATCTACGCCCTCAAACGCGGACACGGTCATGCCACGGCGAGCGGGGGTATAAGGCTTATAAACTTTAATCGCCATTTTGCGTTACACTCCTTTTTGAGATAATGGATTAGACCATACCCTCGAAGAACTCGATGGTCTTGGAATCGGCAGTCAGCTTAACGACAGCCTTCTTGAAGGAAGCAGTGCGGCCTGCGGGGTATCTGCCCTGGCGCTTCTGCTTGCCATCCATGTTGATGGTGGTGACCTTTTCGACCTTAACGCCGAAAATTTCGGAAACAGCCTTCTTGATTTCGGTCTTGTTGGCATCAACAGCTACCATAAAGACGTACTTCTTGGCTTCGATAGCTTCCATGGACTGTTCGGTGATGACCGGACGGATGATGATATCGTATGCGGACTTCATGCGAACACCTCCTGAATCTTGGCGAGAGCAGCCTGATCAAGGACGAGCTTCTTAGCGTTCAGAATATCGTACACATTGATGAGGTTTGCAAAGGTAGCCTGCACGCCGGGGATGTTGCGGGCAGAGAGAACAACATTTTCGTTGATCTCAGCAGTAACAACCAGAGCCTTGCCGTCAGCGTGGACAGCGCTCAGGAAGCCGGCGAACTTCTTGGTCTTGATTTCTTCCATCTTGATCTCGTCGATGACGATGATATCCTCGGACTGAGCCTTGGCACTCAGGACGGACTTCAGAGCCAGTCTACGAACCTTCTTGTTGAGGGTGTAGCTGTAATCTCTGGGCTTGGGAGCAAACACGATACCGCCGTGGGTCCACTGGGGAGCGCGGGTGCTGCCCTGACGGGCGTGGCCGGTGCCCTTCTGTCTCCAGGGCTTCTTGCCGCCGCCGGAAACCTCTGCACGGGTCAGAGCGGACTGTGTGCCCTGACGGCAGTTGGCCAGGTGATTCTTAACAACATCATGAACGACAGCCTGGTTCGGTTCGATACCGAACACAGCCTCGGAAAGCGCAACCTCGCCAACCTGCTTGCCGGCCATGTTATAAACATTCGTCTTAAGCATTGTAGTTTAGTTCTCCTTTCCTTAGCTTCTTGCGGATGCCTTCTGGGGGTTACGGCCGGATGCCTTCTGGGGATTCTTGGAGATGCCGGCATCGCCCTTGGCGACCTTGATGGTCTTAACGGTATTCTTGATATATACCAGACCGCCCTTGGGGCCGGGAACGGCGCCGCGAACGACCAGCATATTCAGCTCAGCGTCAACCTTGACAACGATGAGGTTCTGCACAGTGACCTGCTCTGCACCCATGTGGCCGGGCATATTCTTGCCCTTGAAGATACGGGAGGGGTCAGAGGTGGGGCCCATAGAACCGGAGTGGCGATGGGTGGGGCCGCCGCCGTGGGTCATCTTCTGGATGTGGGTACCATGGCGCTTAACAGAGCCTTCGTAGCCGTGACCCTTGGAGGTGCCGGTGATGTCGATGTGGTCGCCAGCAGCGAAGACATCAGCCTTCAGAACTGCGCCGACTTCCATCTCAGCAGCGTTGTCCAGCTTGAATTCCTTGAGATGTCTCATGGCAGAGATGCCTGCCTTCTTCAGATGGCCCATCTCGGGCTTGCTCAGCTTGCGCTCGGCGACTTCGCCGTAAGCCAACTGAACAGAGCTGTAACCATCTGTTTCAACGGTCTTCTTCTGAGCGACGACGCAAGGGCCTGCCTCAATGACAGTTACCGGAATGACAACGCCGTTCTCATCGAAGATCTGGGTCATGCCCACTTTCTTGCCGATGATTGCTTTCTGCATTTTTGTTACTCCTTACATTTTAGGTTATTGGTTGGCAAACTTGACCATTGGGCAGTCATTGGTTTACCAACATGACCCGGGACCGCTCGGCAGCGGTCAGGGTTCGCTGTATACTATATTAAATAGTGATTACAGCTTTATCTCAATCTCAACGCCAGCGGGAAGGTCGAGGCCCTGCAGAGCTTCGATGCACTTGGGGGTGGGGTTGAGGATATCGATCAATCTCTTGTGGGTGCGGCGCTCGAACTGCTCACGGCTGTCCTTGTACTTGTGGACTGCACGAAGGATGGTGACGACTTCCTTCTTGGTGGGCAGGGGGATGGGGCCGGAAACGGCTGCGCCGTTGCGCTTTGCGGATTCCACGATCTTCTCAGCGGTGGAATCGATGAGCTGGTGATCATAAGCCTTCAGGCGAATTCTGATCATAGTGTTTGCCATTGTGTTGTTTCCTCCTTGAAACGTACTCAGTAATCATGTCTTTCTGGGTACGGTCGAGACATTTTCGTGTACGCTTAACCGTGCGTATCACTCCGTTTGCATGAAAAACGGCCGACTTGTGCCGGCCTTGCCTCCCATGAAGCGGCGATATACGCCACATACATGCTTGTCTCAGCCGCCCGATGACCGGACATACTCCGCAGAAGTTACCGTCATTGGACGCAATCTCCTGCATCATCGCAGTGCGCGCAGTCTTATCCCGAACTCGCGCCCGCTTATTATAATACACCGAGCCGTGAATGTCAAGCATTATTTTGGCTTTTTTCATAATTTTTTCGAGAAATTTTTGTACATAACGGAGAAAAACAGAGGCGCACACCACTCCCCTGCCCTTCTTCTCCGATCGTCACCGTAGAGGACGGGTCTCCCGTCCCTTTTGCACAGACCCGAAGCGTGCGTGTTCCACACGCACCTGCACGCACTATCTCCATCCCACCGTTTTGGTTATAATTTGTAGGGGCTGATGCCCACATCAGCCCGCGCGCAGGTACCAACGGTCTAAACATGCTCACAACACAGTGGGACGGTTCTGTGCGTTAAGCGAAAACTAAACAATTTTAAACCTAACACACAGAACCCTTGTCAATTTAACGAATTATCCGAACTTTTTCCGTCAAGACAGAGAGCCGTCCCCTGTCCTCTGTCCTGGAGGGCCATCTCCCGTCCTGTACTATGGTGGCGAAGCCAACAAACTTGCCATATTTTTGATTGCTTCCGTATAAAACGTGTAATACGTATTATTGGTGGAACGCTCTTTTTTCAGCAAGTAGTCTTGAGGTTCCATAAAATGAGCATCATTGCCACCAAAACACGTTCTTATCATTTTGCTCTTTGCCTCTCCGCTTTCGTGTGCAATATAATTGCGAATAGCAACAACTTGACCATACACGGTGTTGTTTGTGGCATCGGCAAAGATGACATCGAAAGGATTGTTTGTAAAAATGTGCTTGGATAGCTTTTGTACTTGGGCAAGGTAATCAATGTAGGTTCGATTTCCGTCTCGTAAAAAAGCATTTAGATGTTCTTCATCACAAAATCTCACTTTTAATGTTGGCGAATACCCAGTTTCAGATGCTCCTCCTATCGCATATGATACAAAAAGCTCCCCGACAAACTTTTCAAACTGTATCCATATTTTGAGAAGAGCAATATCATAGCGTTGATTATTGGTTGTTGCTGCCCATTGTGTCCACTGGGTTACAGCAGCAGAAATATCACTCGATGTCATCTGCCACAACCTTCTCAATCGCACTATTCAAGAATCGAATTCTTTGGGTTCTTTCTGCCTTATTGGTTGTTCTAGATTTGTGACTCTTAGCAAATTCGTTATACTCCAAATACAAGCCGTAAGCGTTGTCTTTATCGCCTATATTGGTCTCATAATCTATAATAAACTGCGAAAATGCTTTGTAAACCAAAGTTAAATTTTCTGAAATGTTATTTTCAGAGAAGACATCAATTCTTGTCAAGGTGGTATCGTTAGTTATGCCATACATTTGGTTTGCCAACACACAATACATAGTGAAGAAATAGTTCTTGTTTTTAAAGCAACCTGTTGCACCATTAAAATATTCATATATTTTTTCGATAATATCCATAATGGCACAGAACCGGGCTTCAACTATATCACTTGCGGCAAAGTCTTTATCATATTTTTTGTAAATGTTTTCAATATAAGTGGGTGTTTCTTCTACGATGCCTTCGGATAGGAGGATGAGCATAGAGTTAATCAATTCTGAATCACGCATTCTAGCGCATTCGCTATCTGAAAGCAATTTTGATGACAAAAAGAAATCTCTATACTTAGATGATAGACGGTACACCAAAACCTTGAATTCACCCCAATATTTAGAGTTTCTGATCTCTTGGGGATTCAATACGATATTATTTGAGTTCAATCTTGCAAACATATCGTATATAACGCTTTCGTCTTTTTCGGTCACAACTTCCGCCAAAATTTCATATTCCAAAATAGCCTCTTGTGTTTCGGGGTCTAATTCAGAATACTTTTTTCCGCCGAGAGGTCTGTTGTGCGATTTTTTTATTGCATAACTTTCCGATACAACATATTCCAAGATAGATCGCACTCTTTGCTGTCCATCGATAATTTCTCTATTTGTGGTTTTTGTATTAACATCAACTCTTTGGCGCATGAAAATAGGCGGGATGGGCAGACCACGAACTATCGTATCAATCAAATAAGATTTAGCTTTTTCATTCCAAACGCTATTTCTTTGATATTTGGGAGATAACTCCAATTCTTTTTTTGCGTGCCACTGTACAAGGTCGCTAACGGTTATAATTTTTGCTGTTGATTTCTTCACGATTATACCTCCACACCACAATAATATTTGTATATCACAAATTATATGTTTCCACTGCAATACATAGGATTACTATTTTTTATTTATTCTCAGACTAGGAACGTTCTTCCCCCGCCAACATTTTACATTTATTTTAGCGCAGTTATTCACCTTATCTTTGAATAAACCGAACCTTTTTGACAAAGTAGCGCTGCTCCTATGTTATGCTCAGCGAGCCGCTCTCCGGAGAGAGCGGCTCGAAAGATTTTTACATATCGAAGGGTTCCATGCTGAGGACGGGGTGGCCGACCTCGCTCAGGTAAGCCAGCAGGGCCTCGGGATCCTCGGTGCAGATGGTTTCGTCAGCGATCATGTCAGTGAAGTTCTCGACACCGTACAGTTCCAGAGCTGTTGCATTCAGCTTCTCACGCATCTGATCCTTCAGCATCTTGGGCAGCCATACGATACGGCCGGGGCCGCCTTCGGCTGCGATGAACTTCTTGGAGGAGATGAAGTGCTTGCCGTGACCCATGAAGCCGGGGGTCTGAACACCGCCGCCGGTCATAGAAGCCATCTCGGAGAAGGTCATGCCCAGAGGAGTCATGCCTGCATGCTCACGGCAAGTGATAACAACACCCATGGAGCAGGGCTCCACGCCGCAGATACACTCGAAGCAGCCGCAGGAGGTCATGGGATCCTGGAACAGGGAGTACAGGGTAACATGCTCCAGAGCACCGTGGGAATACTTTGCAACAGCCTCGTCCACATCTTCGAAGGCACCCAGACGCTCGTCTACGCACTTCTCCTTAGTGACAACCTGGCAGGGGCCCTGAGGATCCAGCTCGTTGGTTGCCTTGGCATCCAGCCAAGACACAGCACCGCAGAGGCCGAGACGCTCGGGAGTAACGATACAAACATGGCTGGGAGAGAAGGCCTGGCACAGGATGCAGGAGTAGAATACGGGCACGGACTCGTCAGTCATGGAGGACAGACGCTCGTCACGCTTGTTGAATACTTCGTTTGCCTTTGCACGCAGAACAGCGTTGGCCTCGTCGCCTACAACGATACGAACCTGGCACTTGTCAACGACAGTGTCGAATTCGCTCTTGATCTTTGCATACAGGACTTCGCCGATGTGCTTGAAGCGGAAGCCTGCCTCAAAGTCAGCCTTGGAGATACGGATACGGATCATATCTCTCTGACCGGTGTGCATCATGCCTTCGACGCAGTTCAGGAATGCGTGGATCTTACGCTCCATAACAGGCTCGAAGTCAGGCTGCATAGCCTTGCCTGCCACCTCGATGGTGTAGGACATAGCAATCTTGGAACCAACTTCCAGCTCGTCCAGCTCGGGGCCTTCCACGATGATCTTGTGATCCTCGATCTCGGAGGCTTCCTTGGTGACGACCAGCTCGAAGCAGTCCTTACGGGAACCGTCAGCTTCTACCTGCATATCGCCCTTACGGATGATCTCACCCTCGAAGGCGGAGGAGAAGGAAACGGGAATGTCAATGTTGGTGACCTTCAGCTTAATGCCGCGAGCCTCGATAGAGGTGTCGATCCAGGTCTTGATGTTCTCATTGATAATGAGGGACTTGGGAACGGCCCACATATCCTCAGTATCGTTGACGACAACGGGGAAGCCCATCTTGATCGCGCCGGCACCGCAAGCGACGGTGATATCGTTGACAGGAGCGAAGGCGTTGACCATAGCATTCATACGGTCGAAGGTATAGCGATGGAATGCAGCAGCATCGCCGGGCTGGGTGGCGCCGAAGATGAAGGCGGCACGGACGACCACGGAGATAATGTGGCCCACGGACCAGATGTCGTTGCCAACGGGAACGACACGGACAGCGAAGCTCATCTTGTATTCCTTCTCAACGAGCTGATCAATGATGCCGCCAATCAGGAATACGAAAATGCCGCGGGACTGATAGCCCTTGACCAGCTCAACTGCCTCGTCAGCAGAGGGAGCGGGCCCGATGATGACGACGAAGCCGGGGATGTCGCCGGTAACCAGGGGAACACCCAGTTCACGAACTTCTGCGTCACCGAAGTGGCCGTGGTACACGGTGCCTTCGTAGGGAGTGGGGGTACGGGCGTACTTACAAGCCTCGATGACCTCAGCGGCGATGGCAGTGCCGATACCGGAGGAGAAGATGGAGGCAGTGCGGTTTTCACGGGTCATCATGGCCTTGATATCGGTCAGAGCGTCCCGCAGTTCGGCCAGGTTCGTAACCTTCTTGCCGATATAAGCATAAATACAAGCCAGATAGTAGGCAGTAGAGGGCATGGTGAGGGGGGCATTTTCGCCCAGCTCAGCAATGACAGCATTCACTTCGGCCTCAGCCTTGGCGAACATTTCGTCAGAGCCCCGGAACACGCGTTCAAAAAGTGCCATAGTTGTTCATCCTTTCGAATCTAATTTCGATTTGATTGCACGAATTTCTTCCAGAGCGGAGGCGGAGCAGTCGTAGGGCGAAGCGCCCTTGCGGTCTGCATCGATCACCTCTGCGTTATAGCTGATAAAGCCCAGGAAATCCTCAGCAGGAATACGCTGACGGATAAATTCCCGATCGCTGTCGTCCCGAATCTTATTGGCGACCACCTCAACACGGGTGATACCGATATCACGGGCCAGCTCCTTGACACGGGTGTAGGTCTGAATGGAACGGGCACCCGGCTCGATGACCACGATAAAGCGATCCATCATGCTGGCAGTGCCACGGCCCAAATGCTCCAGGCCGGCCTCCATGTCCATAATTACCACATCGTCCTTGCGGAAGGCCAGGCTGGAAAGCAGTGCCTTGAGCATCACATGCTCGGGACACACACAGCCGGTACCGCCGGTGTCGATGGTGCCCATGACCAGCAGCTTGACACCGTTAATGTCCTTGCTCAGCTTGTCGGGCAGATCGGAAACCTGGGGATTCAATTTATAAAATGTATTACTGGCATTGGCGCCGGTACGCTCACGGGCCAGCTCCTTCATCTTGGAGACGGGGACGATGGAGTTAACCTCCTCCTCGCTCAGACCGAGAGCCAAACCCAGATTGGCATCCGGGTCCACATCGGCGGCCAAAACGGTACGGCCTTCGGCGGCGTACAGTCTTGCCAGAGTGGAAGCAAGGGTCGTTTTACCAACGCCGCCCTTGCCGGTTATGGCGACTTTCATATTAGATGCCCAATGCGGTACGCTTGGCCTCGATGCAATCGATCATCTTCTGGCACAGGCTGTCCATATTGGTATCCACAACGAACTTAGCCTCGACCCACTTGTTGATGCCGTTTTCGCCCTGCAGCAGCTCGGTGACCTCGGTGCTGCCCTTGGTGTAGGGATCGACACCCAGGAAGGTCTCGATACCGGTAGCAACAACATAGTTACCGATGGAAACAGCCTTCTCGGACATCCATTCGGGAGCGCAGCCCACGACGGGAACCTGAGAAATGTTGATGCCCCAATCCTTGGCGATATCGGAAGCCAGGATCATCATACGGGAAATGTCCACGCAGGAGCCCATGTGCAGAACGGGAGGAATACCAACCAGCTCGCAGACACGCTTCAGGCCTTCGCCGCAGAGTTCCTTTGCTTCCTTGTCCAAGAGACCTGCCTTGCCGGCGGCCTGTGCGGAACAACCGGAAACGATAACGATAATATCATTGGCAATGAGCTTCTTCATCAGTTCGATGTGAGCGGTGTCGGGACGAACCTTGGGGTTGTTACAACCGACCATTGCCACAGCACCACGGAGCACGCCGGCCTTGACAACATCGATCAGGGGCTTGGTGGTACCGGTGATGTCAACCTGGCTGTTGGTAACGCCGTCCAGACAGGTCTTGATGGCCTCGACGGAGTAACCCACGGTTGCCTTGGTCTTCTGCTGAGGAATGTTGATCAGCTCAGGCTTACGGTTGACAAAGTTTTCAACGGCCATCTTCACGATTGCCTTGGCATTCTCGCCTGCGGTCTCTGCATTGAAGCGGTAGAACTCAGAATCGGGAATACGGGCAATAGGAGAAGTGGTGATAAACTTGGTATGGAAGCACTTGGACAGGGGGCCCAGTGCGGGGAAGATGCACTGCACATCAACAACGATGGCTTCGCAGGCACCGGTGAGAACGACATTTTCCTGGCTCAGGAAGTTACCTGCCATGGGGATGCCGTGACGCATAGCGACTTCGTTGGCGGTGCAGCAGACACCGGCGATGTTGATACCCTTTGCGCCGACACTCTTGGCCAGAGCGATCATTTCGGGATCAGCAGCGTAATGTACGATCATTTCGGACAGGGAGGGATCATGGCCGTGAACAATGATGTTGACCATATCCTTTTCCATGACGCCGATATTGGCAGTGGTGTCAATGGGCTTGGGAGTGCCGAACAGAACGTCGGAGAACTCAGTGCCCATCATGGAGCCGCCCCAACCGTCGGACAGACCTGCACGCAGGGACTGACGGATCAGAGCCTCAGCCAGGGAAGAACAACCCATATGGGTCATGTGCATGGACTGAGAAACTTCGCGGTCGATTGCACGGGGGGTGATGTCTGCGGCAGCCCACAGATCCTTGGTGTGCTGAGGGGGACGCTCTGCGAACTTCTGAGTGCCAAAGGGCTTGCCGTACTCCAGCAGACCGACTTCAGCGACTTCATGTGCAAGGTCGTAAATGTCCTTGCCTTCGAATTCGATGCCCCACTCGGCAGCGATTCTCTTGAGCTTTTCGGGATCCTTCACGGTGTAGTTGCCGCCCTCACGAGCCTCGTGGAGGGTGTGGCAGATTTCAGGGCCGTGGTGGGAGTGGGTTGCACTGCCGCCGGCGGTGAAGCGCAGGTAGTTACGGGCAACGATGCCGTGGACATCGCAACCACAGATGCCTCTGGGGGCCTTGGGGGTGATGCGGCAGGGGCCCATGGAGCAGATACGGCAGCAAGTGCCGCTTTCGCCAAAGCCGCAGTGGGGAGACTGGTTCTTAGCACGCTGCTGCCAGCTATCCGCACCGACCTTCTTGCCGTTTTCGAGCAGGGAGGCGGTTGCTTCCTCCATCTGTTCGATCGAGTAGTAGCGTTGTTCGCTCATAGATTGATTCCTCCTGTGTTTTTTCAGGCACAAAAAATGTACGATGTTTGAAACACCGTGCTATGGGTTTTGAAGCCCAAATTACCGTTATGATTTTACCAATAAATATGTAGGATGTCAAGTCCATTTCCGTTTTTCTCCCAAAATTCAAGTCTTTTCCCCCAATCCCCCCATAGGGGTAGCCTGTTTCCCTCCCCAATTTTCGCCCTTTTCTTTCCTACAAAAAAGAAAACGACCGATTGCAACCTGCACTTCCCTTCCGATGGCGCAAAAAAATCAAAAAAATTTCCTGATAGCTCTTGACTTCTCCTCCCTGAAGTCCTATAATTGTTACGAAGTAATACAGAAGAAAAGAAGGTAGATGTCCATGAAATGTAAGTATTGCGGTCAGATGATGATTCCCGGCAAGAACTACTGCGTCGGCTGTGGCGAGAAGGATCCCGTTATGGTTCTGTCCCTGCAGGTTGAGACTCTGGAGCGTGACCGTGCTCATCGCATGACCCGCACCATCAAAAAGACCAAGCTGAACCTGATCCTGCTGTACATCATCAGCTTCTTTGTGTCCATCCCCTTCCTCTTCGGTACTTGGGTATGGATCTACAGAAGTGGCTGGGCGGATGACTTCTTCCTGTACATGGAGCAGCAGGGCTACAACGGCGACACTCTGATTTCCATGCTGTTGGCCTGCATCTATGTGCTGATCCCCATCGTATTGGTGCTGGTTGTGATGATCCGCAGCCATCTGCGCAGCCTGCGCGGCTATCGTGACGAGTGCGAGCATCTGGGTCTCAAGCCCAACGGCGAGTACATCGAAAAAGAAGACTAATATTCGTGTGACCCCCAACGGGAAGGCTTTGCCTTCCCGTTTTTTTAACGGATAAAGCAGCGCTTTGGCAATAGTTTTTCTTGATTTATCGTAAAAAAGGCGTATAATTATATGCAGATATTATAATAGGAGGAATGATCATGAAAAAAATATCCCGGCTACTTTCTTTGCTCTTGATCGCAGCCATGGTATGTACCCTTTTGCCCGCAAGTGTTTCTGCGGCAGGGTATGCGCTGAACGACGGAGGCTACACGCGGATTGGCTATTTGCCCAATGATTATGTGGCATCGCAGGGTATGGCAGCAGACGAGAACTATGTCTATTCCCTGAAGACCCCCTCAGGTGCTTACAATAGTGCCATCATTTACCGCACCTCCATTCACACAGGACAGACCATAGCCCTTGTGAATGCAGACAATACCTCTACCTGTGTCCTCAACGGTCTGGGCCATGGCAACGATATGGCCGCCGTAGTACACAACGGCAAGACCTACCTCTATGTGACCACCATGTACCATGTGGGGCATGCGGAGTATTCCGCCCATACCATTTGGAAATTGGAAGTCAGCGGCAACACCGTCCGCCGCGTGGCTTACTACGACATTAACGATGGTGCCAATCCCATTAACTTTGTGTCTCTGGCACTGCACAGCTTCTCCGATGGTACCGTAAGGCTCCTTGGCTCCATCAGCTCCATGGTATTCTACATGGATATCGGCATCAACCAGGGCAGCAGCTCTATCACCTGTAAGTACATCTGCCCCCTGAACTATAAGAGCATCACCGTCCCGACAGGGGCCCCCGGCTACAGCGGTACAGGCTATTACGAGGTGCAGGGCATGACCTACAACAACGGTCGGCTGTATTTCGTTATGACCGCCAATGCCAACAACACCTACCGCAACAAAAACTGGGTCATCGCCTATGACCTGAGCAATCTTGCCGACGGCTCTCAGCGAAACAACATACAGGCAGAGACCATCTATTTGACCTCAAGCTATTATTGGTATTTCCTTGAAATCGAAAGTCTCTGCGCCGTAAACGGCAAACTGTACTTTACCGCCAATGCCGGCAGCAGCGCAGGATACTATAATAATGAGGACTTCGTGGGCTGCTTCAATCATTTTTACGACACAAACCCCGACGGAATGCTTCTGGAATTTGAGTCCGGCAGCCGTGAGACCAACTGGGCGTGGCGGCACTACATCGGCTCCTCCGGTGCATCCATCTCCCCCAATCCCACGGCAGGAAACGGCTTCCTCAGCGGCACGCTGGGTGTACTGAGCTCCGAGGGACAGACCAGCACAGACTCCTTTGTGCGTATGACGGCCTTTGATGTGCTGTACAAAATCAAAGCCGGCGACATCATGGAAATCGGCTTTGACTACGAGCATATCTCCGGCACCGCTCCCAACAGTGCCGCCGTTTTCTTTACCACCAATACGGTAGGCCATTTTACAGCGGACCGCATGTTTGCAGGCTCCTCCCACACCTTCCATAACGGCAGAAATGTGCTGCAATTCGCCCTTAACACTGCCTCCGCAGCAGCAGTGGGTGAATTTATCAGCCAATTCCGTATTGACCTCTTTGACGGCGGCTCGGATGATTTCAAGGCAAAGTATGCCATTGACTACATCTATATCGGCCAGCCTCAGAACGCTCCCCAAAACAAGCTGGACTATATGGGCAACGGGGAGTTTATCTTCATGGATTTTGTAGCCTCCGCTCCCATGAGTGCCAACAACAACTGGAGCGGCAACAACATTACCGCTCTGGTGAACCACGGCAACGGCACTCTGAACGGAAGCATTTTCGGCGGAGACCCCTATCTGTGCACAGAGAGAATGCCCAAGCATTTGATTCGGGACGGAGATATCATCGAGATTCGCATGAAGACCAGCCTCACCCAAAACAACGGCGGTCATGCCGAGGTCTTTTTCGCTACAAACAACGCCGGCTATAACGGCACCAATTATTTTGCCGTACCCGTCTATCCCACGGGAGAATATCAGGTGGCATATTTGAAGCTGCCTTCCTCAGTCGTGGGGCAGTATTTGACCGGCATCCGCATTGACCCTGTGAGCAGCGGCGCAAACGATGCCCTTCAGGGCAGCTACACCATTGATTACATTTACGCAGGACGCCCCAACAATTCCCCGAAAAACAAACAGGAGCACATGGGTGGCGGCAGATTCCTTCTGGTGGATTTCGACAAGGAAGCACCTCTTTGCGAAACCGCAAACTGGATGACCCACGATTGCACCGTAACGGGCAACCCCACCGCAGGTGTCCTCAAGGGCTCCTATCAGGGCGCAGACCCCTACGCAGAATCCCGCGGAAACATCCTCTACTATCCCCAGAAGGGCGATATTGTGGAAATCCGTTTGAAGCACAGCGTCACCTCCGGCACCCCCGGCATGACAGAGTTCTTCTATACCACCCTCAACAGCCCCAACTATGATGGTCAAAAATATATCTGTCATACTGCCATTGCCAACAACAGCTATCAGACCATTCGCATGACGCTCCCCGACAAGGTCGCAGGCGAAACCATTACGGCCATTCGTATCGACCCCTCCAACGGAGTGGGAACCCTGCAGGGCAGCTTTGAAATCGATTATATCTACCTTGGACCCAAGGATCAAGCCCCCGGCTCCATCTACACCGTCACCTTCTGCAATGAGGACGGAACGGTTTTGCAGGAGCAGACCTTATCTCAGGGCGAAAATGCCGCCTATTCCGGCAAGGAGCCCACAAAGGCTTATGACGAACAGAAACACTACACCTTCAACGGCTGGGTAGACAGCAATGGCAATGCCGCCAATCTGCAAAACATCCAGTCTGACCTGAAGGTCTATGCCTCCTTCCGTGCCGAAGGCCACAGCTTCACCGTCGAAATCACCAAGGAACCCACCTGCGAAGCAGAGGGCACGGAAACCTACTCCTGTGCCTGCGGAAAGAGCTTCCAAGAGTCCCTTCCCAAGACCAGCCACCGCACCGAATTGCAGAACTATGTTGCACCCACCTGCTCCAAGGAGGGCTACAGCGGCGACGAAGTCTGTAAGGATTGCGGCATTACCGTTGCAGAAGGACAGACTTTGCCGACTACCGAGCACAGTACCGAACTGAAATACTATGTCGCTCCCACCTGCTCCAAGGAAGGCTACAGCGGCGACGAAGTCTGTAAGGATTGCGGCACCACCGTGAAAAAGGGCCAGACCTTGCCCACCACGGAGCACAGCCTCGCTACCATTGCTGGCCATGCCTCCACCTGCACCACCGCCGGCTTGTCCGATGGCGCATACTGCACTGTCTGCGGAACCGTAACCAAGGAACAGACTGCACTGCCCCTGGCAGACCACGAAGCAGAAATCATCCCCGGCACTCCTGCCACCTGTCTTGCCTCCGGCATGACGGACGGTCAGGTTTGTAAGCTCTGCAACACCGTATTGGTTGCACAAACCATTACTCCCCGTCTGGGCCATAGCTACAGCTACGCAAATCAGGGCGAAACCCATTTGGCTGCCTGCGAGCGTTGCGGAAAGAGCAAGTCCGAAAGCCACAGCTACACAGACGGCCTGTGCCTCTGCGGTGCCGTGGAGGACACCTCTCCCGTCTTGGACGAAAGCATCCAAATTTATCACACACTGGACTTGGCAAGCGATATTTCCATCACCTTTGCGGTTCCCCTGTCTGCCTTGGCAAGCTACGACAGCTATTACTTGGAATGTGTCTTGCCCGAATACGAGAACAACGCCCAAATCGGCACTTCCACTGTGCAGATCCAGCCTGTTGTAAACGGAAGTTACTACTATTTCACCCTGACGGGCATTACGGCTGTGCGCATGGGTGATATGGTAGAGGCCATGTTGCATATGACCAGTGGCGGCAGAGCCTATTACTCCAAGACCGACAGCTACAGCGTGGCTACCTATGCCTACGCTATGCTGAACAGCAGCTCCGACAGCAAGATGCTGACCCTGTGCGCCGACCTGCTCCGCTACGGCGCAGAGGCTCAGAGCTACAAGGGCTACCGCACCGATGCTTTGGTTAACGCTGCTATGACCGAGAAGCACAGAGGCTACCTCAGCGATACCGCCGCTCTGCGCTTCACCGCAACAGACAGCTTCCTTGGCGATTTGGATGCCCCCATGCTCACTTGGGTCGGCAAGACCCTTGACCTTGGCTCCAAGGTTGGCATGAAGTTTGTATTCAGTACCGCAAATTACAGCGGCGATATTACCAATCTGTCTATGAAGGTCACTTATCAGGGCAGCAATGGCGAACCCAAAACCGCCACCCTGACGGGTGCAGAGGTCTATAACGCCGCAAAGGGCTACTACAGCTTCACCTTCTACGGTCTGTTAGCTTCCGAGCTTCGCACCGTGGTAGATGCGGCCATCTACGAGGGCGACATCCAACTCAGCGAGACCTTGCGCTACAGTGCCGAAACCTACGCCTCCAAAACAGGCGGTACCACATTGGAAGCTCTCTCCAAGGCTCTGTTTGCTTACTCCGACAGTGCCAAGGCATATTTCACCAAATAACCCCAACAACGCACCGCACCAAGCCTCCCTTGAAAGGGAGGTGGCGCGAAGCGCCGGAGGGTTGCTTGTGCAGGCAGTTCCGATTTGCAACCCCCTTGTATTCCCCCTTGAAAGGGGGACAAGTGCAGTGGTTATCGCAAAGGCCACGAAATAACGGACAAGGCGAAATTAACCGCCTTGTCCGTTTTATTATTTGTACGGATTATTGGGTGAAAAAGACTTTAGCACTGTCGGAGTAAGCAAACAGGGCGCGGGTGAGGGGGTCGAGGGCTGTGCCGCCTGTTTTGGAGGCATAGCTCTCCGCACTGTAGCGGAGCGTTTCGCTCAACTGGGTATCGCCCTCGAAAATCGCCACATCCACCACGGCTCGAAGCTCGGAAGCTAACAGACCGTAGAAGGTGAAGCTGTAATAGCTGTTCGCCGCACTATAGGCTTCCGCGCCCGTCAGGGTGACGATTTTGGTTTCGCCGTTACTGCCCTGATAAGTGACCTTCATAGACAGATTGGCAATATCGCCGCTGTAATTTGCGGTACTGAATACAAACTTCATGCCAACCTTAGAGCCAAGGTCGAGGGTCTTGCCGACCCAAGTGAGCATGGGGGCATCCAAATCGCCAAGGAAGCTGTCCGTTGCCGTGAAGCGCAGAGCGTTGGTATCGCCGAGATAGCTTCTATGGGTTGCTGTCATAGCCGCATCCACAAGGGCATCGGTACGATACTTCTTGTAGCTCTGTGCCTCTGCACCGTAACGAAGCAGGTCGGCACACAGTGCCAGCATTTTGGTGTCGCTTGTGCTGTTGAGCATCGCGTAAGCATAGGAAGCCACGCTGTAGCTGTCCGTCTCAGAGATATAGGCTTGCGTGCCCTTAGTCATATGCAACACGGCCTCTACCATATCACCCATGCGTACAGCAGTAATGCCCGTCAGGGTGAAATAGTAGTAATTTCCGTTTGCAACAGGCTGGATCTGCACAGTGGAAGTGCCGATTTGGGCGTTGTTCTCGTATTCAGGCAAGACACATTCCAAATAGTAGCTGTCGTAAGCGGAAAGGGCGGAAACAGGCACGGCGAAGGTGATGGAAATATCGCTTGCCAAGTCCAGCGTGTGATAAATTTGGATGCTTTCGTCTACGGTAATTTCCTTGTCACCACAGAAGCAGAGTCCATTTGTAAATGTATGGTTTTCTGCGAAACGATCGTTGCAACGGGAGCAGATACCTGTATGCGTGCCGTCTCCATTGCCTGTGTAGCTGTAATCGTGACCCAAGGCGGCTACTGTTTTCTGTGCTACAAGAACCTCATTACAAACAGAGCAGTGGCTGCCTTCTGTTTTGCCTGCGGTGGTACAGGTGGCGGCAACGGCCGCATCGATGACAGGTGTATGGCCCGAGATGCAGGTCTTGGGTCCCACATAAATGTAGTCAATGGTAATGTTGCCGTTTTGACTCGTGTCGTTGACCAGGAAATAGTAAAAGCCCAAGCGCAAGCCCGTGATCACATCCATTTCACAAAACGGCATGGTGGGCGCACCGGAGACCGATGCATTCGCCTCCACCTGTGCCTGATCAAACAGATCCAAAGTGAGCGTGATATATTCCCCGTCGGAAACATAGTCGGCACCAAAATAGTGAGCGACATCAAAATGTCGCACCTGATCGCTGCCGTAGTACCACAGACGGAGGAAGGGATTCTTTCCGGAATATGCCTTCATGTTCTCCACCTTCAGGCGAAGCTGTAGAACCTCCGCATAACGGGGATCGTAGTTCAAGGGGAATTGCGTTCCGGCAAAGAGATCCAACAGGACCGTTTTTCTTGTAACGGTTTTATCCTCCATGACGATTTCCATCGTTCCCTGTTCCGTATCCACTGCATAGGAGGATGCAGTATACTTCTTGTTGTCGTTGTCATAGACAGAAGCAGTCCAACGCTTGTCGGAATCGAAGTTGAAGTAGTTGTACTGAGGCTCCAAGCGGTAGCGCAGCCTATCTGCGGGAGCATCGTTGAAGTCGAAGAACAGCTCGCCATCCTCTACGGGGTCGCGGGCTTCTACATGAACCGTGATCCTTCCCAACTCCTGCATGGTGCCGTTGGGGTTGATGTAGCGGATCACGGCGGGATAGTCGCCCACGGTATTGGGAGCCAAGGTCTTGGTGAACTCCAAGCGGTAGGTGCCCGCTTCCTTTGTCAAGGAAGCATCATAGCCGATCTCCCCTGTAGCACCGAAGGCAAGCAGGGTGTAATTCACCCGAAGATCCGACACCACATGGCTGATGATCTCGTTAGATGGTACTCCCGTGTAAACATAGTAATCCGAATGGCCTGTCACCGTCAAATTCATATCCGAAGGAGTCGCGTTGTAAAGGTACAGACGAGTTTTCAGGTAGTGACACTTGCTCCGCGCCTGAGAATGGGTCGTCAGCTTGGCAACGCCCCAACCGTTGTCTGCAAGCACATCTCCGTCACGGTACAGAGGATAATAGGTGCCGTTGTCGTATCGATAGATCAGGAAGGTACTTCCGGCAGTCTGGTCGATCCAAACACCCTTACTGCTTGCCTCAAGCTGATTGCTGAAAGCACTCCAGGAGCTGTACATGCCCGCAGATTGGAAGGTATCGTTATAGCCGAAATACATTCCCGTGTTTTTCTTGGGCGTTCCCCAATAGTCTCCACTTCCCTTGTTGATGGTAACGGTACCGAAATAGTTTCCATAGTTGGGAATAATGGAATTGTCGTTGGTGCCGTATTGACTGTATTGAATCTGCCAATTTACCAATCTGCGCTGAGAATCCGCAAAGTAGAAGGTATCACTCAGATAGTGCGCAGGCATGGCTCTGGATGCGCCGCCGTTGATGGCATCAAAGGACATGACCCAATCCGTCGTATGATCCACGATGGCATAGGCATTCAGCCCTTCCTTCAAATCCTTGACACGGGTGTATCGGTAATACTGCTCCGCAGCCTTGATCGGCTCGGAGGTAAAGGCATTTTCATCCCGAATATCATAGGTTCTGAGACCCCAGTTGCCGTACTCAAATTCCACATGATCCTTTTTGTAGAAAATTCCCTGATCGGCTCGATATCCTACAGTTTGGTTGCCGGCATAGTAGATGTCCGTCAGGCTGTCGATCTTTATGATGTAGTTAAAGACCTTGCCTCTGGTATACGCACCCTGTTTACTCTGATTTGCAAAGGCAATGGTCGGCGTAACAGTTTTTACCAAGGTGGTATGGTCGTCCAGCAGATGATGGGGAAGCTGGAGAATGTCACACTGAATATCCTCCGTAGGATACATTCCCATAAGCACAGCGTCAGCCTTTTCCAAATCGCCCAGCCAAAGGGCAGACTTTCCGTCAAAGCACATCCGCAGAGCCATACTGGTATTGTTGTCGTTGGAATAGGTAAGGCAGGCGGAATCTCTCTGGATGAGCTTGTTGCTGCTGTTGGGCTTGTACCAGTCCTCGGCAGTGTAGAGTACATCAAAAGTCACTCCGGCAATGGCAAATCGCTCTCCTGTGTGGGGCTTGTAATACCGTGCGTTGGGGAAAAGCTGTCCCACCTGTGTCAGGGCTTGCTCGGTAGTGGAGCCTGCTTCGACATAATCTGTATTGTAAATAATATTCATCAGCTCAAAACCGTGGCTGTATTTGGTGAGGAAACGGGAGAAGCCGTGAACATGGTCGGTGTGGGCGTGACTGATATGCCATGCGCTGATGACCATTTTCTGTCCCTCAGGCAGGCCGGTAATTTCTCTGCAGAAGGCATAGAGGTCGGCCATGGCACGCTCGCTCATTTGGAGCTTGTTGCCGCCGTCAATGACAAAGAGGCTGTTGTCGGGCATCTTGATCACAAACATGGAGCCGTTGGGAAATCTGCGTTGAATGCCCAACTCCGTGGAAGTATAGGCATAGCCGTTGTCAGGATATGTCAGACCGTACATGTAAACCTCTGTTGTGCCACTTCCCTTTCCGTTGTAGGAGAAGCCCTCTACCGTGTCTTTGTGGGTGTCTACAATGATTCGGGTTTGACTTGTGTAGGGAACAAAGTAGGTGTATACGCTGTAAGTACCATCGGGAGACAAGAACTTTGCATAGCGATTGGAGCCGCTTTGTGCCGCAAGGGTACGAGACCAAAGCTTCTTGTATCCGTTGCTGGTCAGCTTTGTGCAGTAGGTATTAAATTGGGTCGCAGTCGTGCCCTTGATGATTTGCATTTTAGAGTCACTGCTTCCATCGTGGAAGCTGACAGAGCCGCCTCCGTCATAGACCATCCATGTAGAGGCCGTGCCACCGGAGTAGGCGGGAACGGAAATACTGCTGACGGAAACTGCCTTGGTGGCGGGCTTTTCTTCGGGAAGTGCTTCTTCTGCCGCCACATGAACAGGCAGAAGGGATAGGAGCATGGAAAGAATCAGGATAAGTGCGGTAAAGGAACTGCATTTTTTCATAAAGAACCTCCTGTTTGTCCGTAGGGAACGACCGATGTGGTACCTTTTCGTCGAAAGTTGTAGGAACGCCTCAGGAGAGGCGTCCCTACGGCGTTATACGAAGGTGCAATGGTGATAATCGGTGCTGCGGGACGATGTGGGCATCGTCCCCTACAGCATGGTACGGATTATTGGGCGAAAAAGACTTTGGCACTGTCGGAGTAAGCAAACAGGGCCTTACAGAGGGGAGCCAGCGCAGTGGCGGTATTCTTGGAGGCATAGCTCTCCGCACTGTAGCGGAGCGTTTCGCTCAACTGGGTATCGCCCTCAAAAATCGCCACATCCACCACGGCTCGAAGCTCGGAAGCTAACAGACCGTAGAAGGTGAAGCTGTAATAGCTGTTCGCCGCACTATAGGCTTCCGCGCCCGTCAGGGTGACGGTCTTGGTTTCACCGTTACTGCCGGTATAGGAAACCCTCATAGACAGATTGGCAATATCGCCGCTGTAATTCTTGGCATTGAACACGAACTTCATGCCGACCTTAGAGCCAAGGTCAAGGGTCTTACCAAACCAAGAAACCGTCGCATTTTCCACATCGCCAAGGAAGCTGTCCGTTGCCGCGAAGCTCAGAACCTCGGTGTCGCTAAGATAGGCTTTATGGGCGGTGGTCATAGCCGCATCCACAAGGGCATCGGTACGATACTTCTTGTAGCTCTGTGCCTCTGCACCGTAACGAAGCAGGTCGGCACACAGTGCCAGCATTTTAGTGTCGCTTGTGCTGTTGAGCATCGCGTAAGCATAGGAAGCCACGCTGTAGCTGTCGGTCTTGGAGATGTACTTCATACCGTCCTTGCTCATATGCAAAACTGCATCCACCATATCGCCCATGCGCACAGCCGTAATGCCCGTCAGGGTGAAATAGTAGTAATTTCCGTTTGCAACAGGCTGGATCTGCACAGTGGAAGTACCAACTTGTGTGTTACCCTCGTATTCAGGCAATACGCATTCCAAATAGTAGCTGTCATAGCTTGCCAAGGCAGACATGGGAACCACGAAATTCACGGAGATGTCACTTGCCAAATCCAAGGTGTGATAAATTTTGATGCTTTCATCCACAATCGTTCCCTTTGCGCCGCAGACACAGATGCCATCCACAAATTCATGTTCTTCTGTGATGGTCTTATCGCAACGGCCGCAAGTGCCCAAGTGGGTGCCGTCACCCTTGTCGGTGTAGCTGTAATCGTGTCCCAAACGAGCCACGGCTTCCTGTGCTTTCAAAATCACGCCGCAAGCGGAGCAATGCGCGCCCTCCGTCAGGCCGGAGGCAAGGCAGGTAGGTGCAACTGCCGCATCAGTGACGACATTGTGAGAACCCAAGCCCGTACTCTCGCCCGCTGCAATCAGCTCATTACAAACGCTGCAATAGCGGTCGCCGCTGTAGCCTTCCTGTATACAGGTGGCTTCTACCACATTGCGCAGCTCCTCGCTGTGTCCCGTGGCAGGAATCACTTCCTGCGCCACAGAAACCTCACCGCAAGTCTCGCAATGAGAACCTTCTGTCAGGCCTGTTTCCGTACAGGTGGGAGCGACGGCAGCATCGGTCACATAAGAATGTCCCAAAGCGGGGATTTCCGTCTGCACGGAGAATACTTCATTGCAAACAGAGCAGTAAGAGCCTTCGGACAAGCCGGGCGTGGTGCAGGTGGGCGCAACCGCCTCAGAAACCACATAGCTGTGTCCCGCAACGGGAATTTCCGTCTGTTCCGCAATCACCGTACTGCAAACGGAGCAGTAACGACCTTCCGTCAGACCTGTAGCGATACAGGTTGCGGGATAACCGGGCTGTACGACCTCCGTATGGGGCAGTTTCGCGACGGTGCTGCCCTTTGTCACCGTGGTGGAACAGCGGGTGCAATATTGATCGCCCGTGTATCCTTCCGCAGTACAGGTCGCCGCCTTCGCATTTTGCGTCTGCGTGGAATGTCCGAGGGCGGCAATGGTGGTACAGCCGCTCTTGACATGGGTGCAAATGGAGCAACGGGTGCCCGCAGTATGTCCCGCCGTGGTACAGGTGGCGGCTACAGCAGACACACTGGCGTAGCTATGATCGCAGAACACGCTCTCATTGAGATACCAAATCTGCTGATTGTTCTTCTTTTCAGAGGAAACGGTGGTGGGCAGAATGAGGAAGTACAGCCGATGGTCACGGTACTGCACGCCCTCGATCTCGTGGTTGCCTACATTGGTGATCTTGGCGAGCTTCAAATAAGTACCGGCGTTGTTCATCTTTGCCATCATGGGCACATCGCCCTCGCCGCCGCCCGTGGTGTAGATGCGGGAATAGGTAGACAGGTCAACACCTTGGAAGGAGCCGTTGGGGCGCACCACGGTGCTGCTGGTCTGAGTAAAGCTGTACTTACAAGCACTTGTCGCAGTCTTCATGCTCACACTCTTGCTGGCGTCCAATAAGGCATTGAGCTTTGCGGTGTCATAAATAGACCAAGTGACATTGCCGTTGGTGGTCTGAATGCGGAAAATGGTATAGGTGCTGTTGCCGCCGCAGGCCACACGGTAAGTCGTGCCTAAGCTGGTGGCCGTCTTGTTGGCATAGTTCATGTAGGACAGGCGGTTCAGGTCTGTGTAATCATAGGTCTTACCTGCCTCATACTTGATACGGGCAATTTGCAGCGACCAGCAGTAATCCGTGGGCGCACTGGTGACCGCATCGGACTTACAGCCGATCCAGAAATAGTCCTGGCCGTTATAACTGAAGCAATCCAAGGACTGGCCATGACCGCAGTTTTCCAAAACCATGCGATCCTGATAGATGGCTTCGTTGCCCTGAATCTTCAGGCGGTTCAGGTAGGTAGTGCCGTCCACGCGCTGGGTAGCGTAGATGTTGACGGGGCCGACATAGAAATTCTGCACGGCGCGACCAAGGGGCAGCCCCTTCAAGGTGTAGGCCAAGGTTGCCTTGGCAGACACAGTTGTCTGGGGACTGGCTGCAGCAAACGCATTCAGGGTAAATCCCCCCACCAGGGCAAGTACCAGTAACATGGCAAATGCCCGTGTCAGCAGCTTTTTCACGGTTTTATACATAAAAAACGCCTCCTTTTCATATTTCGAGAATTCTCTCTTACAAAATAATGGTAACACAGAAAAAAATATTAGTCAATGCTTATTTCATTCTCTTGCAATGTAATACTATTATTTCATTAAAAAATGTCTTTTTAAAGAAACTCGGTATAAATCCATGCTGTGAAACAGAGCATTGAGCAAAGTCCACAAATTTCCCGCCCCATTTTCTCCGTTCTGCCGAAGCCATTTCACAAAATCTTAACAGCATTCCGCTGAAAAATATGATATAATAAAGACAAACATTTAGGAAATGAGGTTATTCCCCTTTGAATCTGTTATTCTTCCTGACCCCTAAGGCGGTCTGTTCTTATCTCTATGATGATTTTTCTCTGCGACAGGCAATGGAAAAAATGGAAAAGTCCCGCTATGCCGCCCTGCCCATTCTCTCCCGCAACGGACAGTATCGAGGCACTCTCACGGAGGGCGATTTGCTCTGGGGCATCAAAAAGCTCTGCCCCAACGGGCTGCACACCGCCGAGGATCATAATATCATGGAAATCGCCCATCGCAGGGACAACGACCCCGTGCCCGTCACAGTGGATATGAAAAGCCTGCTGCAAAAGGCCGCTGATCAAAACTTTGTCCCTGTGATCGACGATAAGCAGGATTTCATCGGCATCGTCACCCGCCGAGCCATTATGCGCTATTGGCTTGAGCAATGTCAGTGCCAATGAGATTGCAGCACACAGCCCAAAGAGAAGCGAAGCTCCTGTCGATTCTTCGGCGGGAGCTTGCCCTGTCCTCTACCCTGCTCAAGCGTCTGAAATACCGCCATGCCTTTTTGGTGAACGGTGAGGCAGTGTTCACCAACCATTTGGTACGCTTAGGGGATGAAGTCACCGTGGTTTTAGAGGAAGATCAGCCCGATTACCCCGCCGAAGCGGGAAATCTGTCGATTCTCTACGAGGACGAGGCATTGATTGCCATTGACAAGCCCGCAGGTCTGCTGATGCACCCCTCCTCCTGCAAGAATACAGGCACCCTTGCCAACTACCTCTTACATTATTATAATACGACAGGACAGCCCTGCGCCGTCCATCCCGTCAGCCGTTTGGATCGGGACACCTTCGGTGTGGTGTTGCTGGCAAAAAACGCTCATATTCACGCCCGAATGCACGAACAATTATTACAGGGCGGTCTGAAAAAAATCTATCATGCCGCCGTTTGCGCGATTCCCCCGGAACAAGAGGGCATTATCGATGCCCCCATCGCCCGTCGGGAGGGGGACAGCCTGCTGCGCTGTATCCGCAGCGACGGCAAGCCCGCCCGTACCCGCTATCGGGTTTTGGAAACAAAAGGCGGCTGTGCCCTTTTGGAATTGGAGCCTCTCACGGGCCGCACCCATCAATTACGACTCCATTGCGCCCACATGGGCTTCCCTATTGCGGGCGACCCCCAGTACGGCTGCGACAATTTTGGCCTGCCTTGGCAGCAGTTATGCGCCGTCCGTCTGGGCTTCACCCATCCCCTCACGGAAAAATTTGTAGAAATTTCCGCAAAACAGTTTGTAAGTCTTGATTTTTTGCCCCCATCGGCTGTATAATAGATGGGACAAACAATTATTTGGAGGTACATTATGTTTCAGCGTTTGATTGAAAAGCTCAAGGCCACCCCCCGCAAAATCGTGTTCACCGAAGGCCACGATGCCCGTATTTTGGAAGCCGCTGCCCGCCTGAACGAGGAGAAGTTCCTGACCCCCATTCTGGTCGGTGATGTGGAAACCGTCAAGGCCAAGGCCGCCGAGGGCAATTTCAACATCGAGGGCGTAGAAATTCTCGATCCCCTCACCTATGAAGGCATGGACGAAATGGTAGAAACCATGGTCGCTCTGCGCAAGGGCAAGATGTCCGCCGAGGACTGCCGTGCCGCTCTGTCCAAGGGCAACTACTTCGGCACCATGCTGGTGAAGATGGGCAAGGCTGACTCCCTGCTGGGTGGTGCCACCTACTCCACCGCCGATACCGTCCGTCCCGCTCTGCAGCTCGTCAAGACCAAACCCGGCTCCAGCCTGGTTTCCTCCTGCTTCATCATGGTCAGAGGCGAAGAAATGCTCTGCATGGGCGACTGCGCTATCAATATTGCTTACACCGACAAGCTGGACAAGGAAGGCAATGTGGTACAGAGTGCCGCCGACCAGCTGGCAGAGGTTGCTGTGGATGTAGCCCGCTGCGCACAGCTCTTCGGCATGGATCCCAAGGTTGCCATGCTGAGCTTCTCCACCAAGGGCTCCGGCAAGGGTGCTACCGTTGGTCTGAGCCAGGCCGCCACCGCCAAGGCCAAGGAGTTGGCTCCCGATCTGGCCATTGACGGTGAAATGCAGTTTGACGCTGCCGTGTCCCCCGTGGTCGGTCAGCTCAAGTTCCCCGGCTCTCCCGTGGCAGGCTATGCCAACACCTTTATCTTCCCCTGCATCGAGGCCGGCAACATCGGCTACAAGATTGCCCAGCGTTTGGGCGGCTTTGAAGCCTACGGCCCCATCCTGCTGGGTCTGAATGCTCCCATCAACGACCTGTCCCGTGGCTGCAACGCCGACGAGGTCTACAAGATGGCCATTATCACCGCCGCACAGGCATAATTGCAAACCATCGACAAAAAGCCCTGCCACTCGGCAGGGCTTTTTCCACAGCAAATCCGTAGGGGACGGCCTGTGTGCCGTCCCTGAGCATATCAAAGAACCCGTATCGTAGGGGCGATTCACGAATCGCCCTCACAAAAATAGTTCTCCCCAAAAAATGCTTGCGCTCACGCAAATTGCGTGTTATAATGAACATGCCACACAAGTTCATAATTTCTTCATTCCCGAAGTGCGCATTTTTGTTTTTGGCAAAAATGCGGGCTCTGCTTTCGTGCGCTTCGGGTGTAGGAATGAATTTGTGTGGCAACAAATGGAGCCATGCGTTTTTCGGTGTGTGGCTCCTTTGTGGGCTGCACACTTTTTCTTTTTATCTTCGATTATAGTTACGCTCTCAGATAAAAGTTATCTAACCCTTGCAATAATGGAGGCAATCTTATGGAATTACAGCTCTATCAAAAGATGCATGCCATCGTATGCGGAGCCGCATCCGATGCAATCGACATGCTTTCCACGCCGAATGGCATTTTACAGGCAAGGCTGACTCTGGAGCAAGCCCTGCAGCGCGCGGAAGAACTATACCTGAACCACCACAAAGCTGCTGTCGAATGATCTCCTTCCTAAGCTTGGGAAATTTCGGAAATAACGCTTGCTTTTCCAAAATATGGTGCTATAATATACGGAGAAAAAAACGCCAAGGCGAAAATTGGAGGAAAAAGATGAACATCCACGAATTGGTTCCGACCATTGAGTATGTCACCCAATATGACAAGCAAATCGGCGATCTGCTTCAAGGCGAGCTGGTACGCCAGCGCCGCAATATCGAGCTGATCGCTTCTGAAAATATTGCTTCCCCTGCGGTTATGGCTTGCATGGGCACCGTTCTGACCAACAAGTATGCAGAAGGTCTCCCCGGTAAGCGTTACTACGGCGGCTGCGAAGTCGTTGACGAGATCGAAGACATCGCCATCGAGCGTGCAAAGAAGCTCTTCGGCGCAGAATTTGCCAATGTCCAGCCCCACAGCGGCGCACAGGCAAATTTGGCCGTTTTCGCCGCTCTCCTGCAGCCCGGCGACAGCATTTTGGGCATGAACCTCGCCAACGGCGGTCACCTGACCCACGGTGCCTCCGTCAACCTCTCCGGCAAGCTCTACAGTGCCCATAGCTACGGTGTCGATCCCGAGACCGGCCTGATCGACTACGACGAGGTCGCTCGCTTGGCAGAGCAGTACAAGCCTAAGCTCATCGTTGCCGGTGCATCCGCCTATCCCCGCGCCATCGATTTCAAGCGCTTTGCCGAAATCGCAAAGGCTAACGGTGCCCTTTTCATGGTTGACATGGCGCATATCGCAGGCTTGGTCGCCGGCGGCGTGCACGAAAGCCCCGTTCCCTATGCAGATATCGTCACCTCCACCACCCACAAGACCCTCCGCGGTCCCCGTGGCGGCATCATCATGGGCAGAGAGGAATTCAGCAAGAAGATCAACTCCGCCGTCTTCCCCGGCACCCAGGGCGGCCCCCTGATGCACACCATCGCTGCAAAGGCTGTCTGCTTCCAGGAAGCTATGCAGGATGAGTTCAAGGCCTACGCACAGCAGATCGTGAAGAACGCCAAGGCTATGGCAGAGAGACTGAAGGAAAGAGGCTTCGACCTTGTTTCCGGCGGCACGGACAACCACCTGCTGTTGGCAGACCTGCGCCCCCTGCACATCACCGGTAGGGAGTTGCAGACTCGCCTGGACGAGAACTATATCACCGTCAATAAGAATTCCATCCCCAACGATCCCGAAATTCCCTCCGTTACCAGCGGTGTCCGCATCGGCACCCCCGCCGCCACCACCCGCGGCATGGTGGAAGAGGATATGCGTGAGATCGCAGAGTGCATCTACCTGACCGCCAGCGACTTCGAGAAAACCCAGGACGAGGTCCGCGCCCGCGTGGAGGCTCTGACCAATAAGTATCCTCTTTACGAATAAACCCACAGGGAGCAGAAGTTACCTTCTGCTCCCTCAGACTGTCAAAAAATCATTGTAGGGGAGGTTCACGAACCTCCCGCGCGGTGAAAAAGTTTCGTTTTCTTCTTTCATTTTGGCGAAACCGAAACATTTCACAGGCGGGCGATTCATGAATCGCCCCTACGATACAGGTTCTTTGACACGCTCAGGGAGCAGAAGTTACCTTCTGCTCCCTGAACTTCATTCTTTATGCTTCTGTCCGTCAAGCTCAGCGGCTATCCCCCCTCAGCTCAAGGGAACAAACCAATTTCTGACGGACTATAAAATGTAGGCATCTGCTTTTCATAGAAACGCAATGCGAGC
Source organism: Faecousia sp. (assembly GCA_045595645.1). Lineage (GTDB taxonomy): Bacteria > Bacillota > Clostridia > Oscillospirales > Oscillospiraceae > JAZOXB01. The sequence continues at coordinate 11,601 of JAZOAV010000232.1, read as the reverse complement.
CGCAGAATCACAACACTAAACGCGAGAGGTTTCTTCCTCCTGCTCTTCCAGTGCCGTTCTTGCATCCTCCGAAATTCCTTCTACACTCTTTGCCATAAACAAGACCTTGATTGTCATGAAAATCAGCCGCAAGTCTCCCAGGAAACTGGAATGTGCAATATACATCAAGTCCATTTGCAGCTTGTCATATGGCGAAGTGTTGTACTTTCCATACACCTGAGCGTATCCTGTCAGACCGGCCTTCACCTGCAAACGAAGCGCAAACTCCGGCAGTCTCTCTTCATATTCTCTTGCAATCTCCGGACGCTCAGGTCTCGGCCCCACGAGGGACATAGAGCCACCCAAAATATTAAACAACTGAGGAAGCTCGTCTACTCTAATCTTGCGAATGATCCGACCCACGGGTGTGATCCGCCGGTCATTCTCGCCGCTGGACAAACGGGCAACGCCATCCTTCTCTGCATCCTGCCGCATAGAGCGAAATTTGATGATTGAAAATTCCTTACCATCTTTTGTGAGCCGTGTCTGACGGTAAAAAACGGGTCCCCCGTCAGCGACCTTGATGGCAATGGCAACAATGACCAACACAGGGAAAAACAGCAGTAATGCCAAACCGGACACCGCAATGTCAAAAGCTCGTTTTGCTATCGCATATTCCGGCGTGGGGCTGTAACGCCCGACACGCAGAAACGGCAAGTGGAACAGATGCATCGGCTTCGCTCCGCTCATAATGATATCCCCAATGCGCGGCAGCAAATAAACAACAACATTGTTTTCAACGCAATACTTCAAAATAATATTACGGTCGTGGCTGCGAACACCGCTGAGAAAAACCACTTCCGCATCTTTCAGGCATTGGCATCCGCAGCGGATGCAATGTTCAGAGGTAGACACCTGATAAACCTCAAATTTCCGCTGGAGCTTGTAATCCTTGATCTGCTTTTGGATGTTTCCTTTTCCGTCATAAACGACAACCGTTTTTTTAGGGGCATAAGTTCGGAAATACCATGCTTGCGTGAGCGTGCACCAGCTTATGGAAAACAGTATTTGAACCAAAACAGCAACCGCCAACGGCCAAAGTACAACAAATCTGTACGCCATCAGCGATAAAATGCCGTAAAAGAAACCATCTGCAATCAAGAGTGCCAGGCACTGACTGAAAATCAGCTCAGGCACGGTAGTCAACGATACCAAAAAGCTGTTATATACCCTTCCGAAGGTTGCATACAACAAAACATATACCGCAGCCACCAAAACAGTAACCGCTTCCCCCTGAACGCCGACACTCTCTTGGTAGAACAAATGCCAACCCACGATGATCGGAATAACCATCAGCAACACATTCAGCAATTTCACAATACGCAGCTTCACTCTGTACGATAGTGTTTCCATTCTCTTTCTCTCCTCATATCCCTCATATTAGGGAAAAGTTTACGGGCCATGCTGAATCGTCCTCCGCTCTTCACGGCTCTTTGACAGATCTGGTATCACATCGATCATCGCCCAAGGGAACAGCTTTCATACCCTGCATGAAGGCGCAAAACAAAAGTATCCCCTCATTATATTTCATTATATCACATGAGGATTCATTTTGCAATACGCTTATCGACTCAACTCTGCACTTATCGACTCCATTCTGCACTTATTAGCTCGATGAGGGCATCGACCCGTACGCTTTCTAACGCACCCCCGTCCACACCGTAGGGAACGACCTGTGTGTCGTTCCTTCTGCGGGTTTGCGTTGCACTTGGAACGGCACATAGGCCGTTCCCTACGCTTTCTAACGCACTTCCGTCCACATTGTCCCGAACACGCACCTACATATAGCGCAAAGGGACGGGCAAGCCGTCCCTTTCATCTCTGAAATCAAATAATTCCTTCGGGCTGACCTCTAAACCTCACAGCCACCTACCAACCCCAATTACAACTGCGCATTTTTACATATCAAAACTTCTATTCCGATAAATCGTAATTTTCCGCCAGCTTATCCAAGGATACGCCGTAGAACTTTGCCAATTTTATAAAACTATGCAGAGGGATCTCCCGAATTCCACGCTCATATTCTGAATAATATTGCTGCGTTGTCCCAATCAAGGCGGCAACATATTTCTGCGACAAATCATGATCCTCTCGTAAATCACGCAACCTCGGATATAAATACATTTTTCACACTTCCTTCCGTGGGAAAAATATAGCATACACGAGATATTATGTATTGACTTTACATGATATATCATGTATAATCAATGCCGCATCAGAGTAAGGAAGGCTTTTTAATGTACTGTGCAAGATATAGCGACAGATGCGTATCTGCAAATTTAAACGAACATTGTGCGGCATCGGCAGCGCGCACACTTTTCAGAAGGGACCTGCAAATATGGATATAACACTTTACCAAAAAATGTATGCCATCATATGTGCAGCCGCCTCCGATGCAGTGGATTTGTTATCGCAGAAAAACCCCCTGCAAGCCAAATTTCTCTTGGAGCAAGCCCTGCTCCGTGCAGAAGAACTGTATCTGAGCTATGAAGAAACGACAACTGATATAGAATAGCGGATGCCACGATTGCCGCGATACCGATTGCACGCACGATCTACCGAGCAGCACCGCACCCGTCCCCCTTTTAAGGGGGAATACAAGGGGGTTGTGTACAGGCAGTTTGTCAACCCCCCGCCCCCCCTTGAAAGGGGGGCTTGGTGCGCCACGGTATCGTTAGAGCATACGAAGGACGGGCGACCCGTCCCCGACGAAAATACGAGCCCCGCAGGATGGAAAAACATCCTGCGGGGCTGCTGTTATACACTTATTCTTCCCAGTTGTGCCAAACATTCTGCACATCGTCGTCGTCTTCAAAGGCGTCGATCATTTTTTCCATCATCTTCTTCTCGTCGTCGGTTTCCAGGGTCTTGTACTCCCCGGGAACCTGTTCGATCTGAGCAGAGACGAAGGTATAGCCCTTGTCGCCCATGGCCTTGGCGACATCATTGAAGTCGTCGGGCTGGGTATAGATGGTGAAGCAGCCTTCTTCGGCCTCGAAGTCGTCTGCGCCACAGTCCATGGCATCCATCATCACGGTGTCTTCCTCGTAGTCCTCGTCCTCGTTATCGATGACCAGAACGCCCTTCTTGCTGAAGTTCCAGGAGACACAGCCGGTGGTACCCATGTTGCCGCCGTACTTGTCAAAGTGATGGCGCATATTGCCGGCGGTACGGTTGCGGTTGTCCGTCATGCACTCAACGATGATGGCCACGCCACCGGGGCCGTAGCCCTCGTAGTTGATGGCTTCGTAGGCATCGCCGGCACCTGCGTTGGCAGCCTTATCCAAAACACGCTTGATGTTGTCGTTGGGCATATTGGCAGCCTTGGCCTTAGTAATGACGGTAGCGAGGCGGGAGTTATAGTTGGGGTCGGTGGAACCGCCGCCTTCCTTCACTGCCACATACATTTCTTTTGCGATCTTGGTGAACGCTGCAGCACGCTTTGCGTCCTGTGCGCCCTTGGTTTTCTGAATATTATGCCATTTGGAATGACCTGACATAGTAAAACTTCCCTTCCGGTTGATTTTTCGTCTGATATTTTAGCATATCCTGCCGCAAAAAACAACTGTTTCAAGCGAATTTTATGCAATCTTTGTGAATTTTCGATAGGATGATCTCTAAATCAGGGAATGCGGCTTGCAATTTTTCAGCCAAAACGCTGCAAACAGGGTTTTCCGTCTGAAAATGACCCGCATCGATGAGGGTAATGCCGTACTCTGCCGCATCAGCGAACATATTGTACTTACAATCGGCAGTGACCAGCGCATCATAACCCAAGTCACGGATGCGGTACAGGGAATCGCCGCAGCTTCCGCCGCCGACAGCTACCTTGGTCACAGGGCGATTGCCTGCGACAAAACGGACACCCTCACAGCCCAAGGCAGTTTTTACCCGCTGCACGAAATCTGTCGGTTCTGTAGCAGGAATCACACCGCCACGGAGAAGTCCGTAAGCTCTGCCCTCTACATCGGTGCCAATAGGGTCAATGACCTGCACCTGCTCCAAGCCCAAGCGAGCGGCGAGGCAGTCGTTGACACCCTCGGGAGCGCAGTCCAAATTGGTGTGGGCATTAATGGCAGAAATGCCGTTTTCAATGAGATAGAGCATATCCCGTCCCGTAATGGTGGAGTCGTTCACATTCTCTAACTTCCACAAAACGGGATGATGGGTGACGAGCAGCTGGCAGCCTAGCTCCTTCGCCTCTCGGCACACATGGGGAAAGGGGTCTAAGGCCACCAAAACCTTCTCCACAGGGCGATCCGACCTGCCGCAAAGCAGACCTACATGGTCCCACTCGTAGGCCATGTACTCAGGGGCAAGGGTTTTCAGAAACTCATAAACGGTCTGTACTGTTACCATAATTGTCCCTCATTTCTCGCACCTGTTCCAATGCGGTCTGATAATAGGCAAGGCGGGGTCTGGGAGTCTCCGCTTTGGAAATTCCCGCCACCGTCTTGGTCAAAGCTTGGATGATCCGCTCCAAATAGGCAGGCAAAAGGGGGTCGCCACTGCGAAGCAGAGCAGGCGACACATACTGCTGTCCCGGTGTCAGGACTTGGGGATTGCCGTATCGGGCGCAGAGCACCTGATACAAAAAGCCGCCGTCCTCCACAAGCCCCTCCTCCTCAATGGAGAAGCCCATCTCCCCCAACTGCCGCCGCAGGTCGTTTCCCGAGGATTGGGGCTGGAGAATCAGGGTATATTGGGGGTCTGTCACCCAAGGACAGGCACGCAAAATCTGCGCAATCAACTCACCGCCCATACCGGCACATATCACGGTATCGACGGAATCCTTGTCCACTGCGGCGAGTCCGTCTGCCTGAGAAAAGCGCATTTTCTCTACAACGCCATATTTTTCGGCGTTCTCCATTGCTTTTTTCAGGGGTTGCTCCCGCAATTCCGAAGCATGAACAAAAACCGCCCTGCCGCTTTGGAGCAATTCTATGGACAAATAACCATGATCCGCTCCAATGTCTGCGACCTTGGCTCCCACGGGAACACGGGCGGCACAGGCAAGCAAGCGTTTGGAAATCGGTAATTTCATAAGTAACTCCTATGGAAAAAGGGAGGCAGAAGCCTCCCTCTTTGTCTCACTGATTGGCTTCCTCGCAGGCTTCGATGAAGCGGTTGACCTGCTTCAGGAAGGCATCGCAGTCAATGCCGTGCACCATGCAGGCTTCCTCCACGGTTTCGCCGCGGGCAGAGGGGCAGCCCAGACAGTGCATGCCGATTGCCTGAAACAAAGGTGCGGTGTGGGGAGCGATATCCAGCACATCACCGATGATGGTATTCTTTTCAATTTTTACAGCCATGATAGAACCTCCTATGTGTTTTTCCTTATTATAACCAAGCTCGACAGAAAAATCAAGTACACAATTTCTCCATTCTGAAAAAAGCCCCTTTTATCCCGTCCCCCTTTTAAGGGGGAATACGAGGGGGTTGTCGGCACCTACGCTTTTTGCAACCCTCCGGCACTTCGTGCCACCTCCCCTCAAAGGGAGGCTTCGCTCACTGCGTCGTAGGTGGTGCGTACGAAGGGGCGGGTTTCCCGACCCTTTTCATAATTTGTCGCCTGACTGCTCCAAAAAAAGAGTGGAAATAAGAGGAAAACTATGGTAAAATATACACAATATTAAACAAGGAGTGTTTATTATGAAACGAATTCTCTGTTATCTTCTGCTCTTTGCAATGTTATGCGGCATGATTCCCGCTGTGCACGGAGCCGTCAGTCTGACCACCAATTCCGCTTTTTTCAACGCCTTCACCCTGTCTAAAATGCCTGCGGTGCAAAGCGCGGTAAATGCGGGCAACTACACCTTGGCCCGTCAGGAATTGCTGAACTACTACACCAACAAGTTCGCCTCCATGAACCCCACCTATTCCACGGCCAAAAACGGAGCGATGGTCTATTTGGCTCCCCTGAACACCTTCGCTTTCTCCGAGGGCTATCTGAACAAGGTGGACATCACCGCTACAGACTACACCAACTATCTCATCAATTTGGGCACCAACAAGAGCGGTGTCTATGTGCTGTCTATGCTGAACAAGACAGAGGGCGAAATTCTCATTCCCTCCCGCGAAGCCTCCTCTATGGTGCCCCAGTTGATCATCACCTGCTCCGACGGCAGTACCAAGACCCTCAACGCCACTGCCGACAGCTATGTACGGGCGGGCGCCTATGCCTCCAAGAACTACGGCACTGCCACCACCCTCTATGTGCACGACGACTATTCCGGCACCGCCGGCAACTATCTGCCCTACGGTGACGACTCCAAGCGCGTCTACATCAAATTCAACACCGCCGCCATCCCCTCCAATGCCAAAAACATCAAATTATCCATCTATGCTAAAAAAACAGGCAGTGAAAGCTCCCTGTGCCTGAATGTATTCTACGCCTACAGCACCACATGGACGGAAACGGGTCTGACTTGGAGCTGGCTGGTGAACAACAACGGCATCGGCCATTACTCCTGGAACGGCGTTTCCGGCGGCTTCGACTGGAAAAAGGCGGCAGGCACTCCCTCCGAGTGGCTGAACTACAACAACCGCTTCTATGAAGTGACCTCCTTGGTGCAGGCCGCCGTTGCCGCAGGAAAGGGCAGCAGTGCCTACAACAGCTACATGACCCACGCAAAGAACCTGACCTTGGACTTTATCACCGACGCAGGCGGCGGTGCCCCCGGCAATCAGGACTTGAATCCTGCCAACCGTCTGCTGGAATTCCCCTACATCTACAAGCATCTGTTAGACAGCGGCAAGCTCACCGCCGACGACAATGTGAAGATTTTGGCATGGATTTATGACGAAGCCAACTATCTCAGCACCAAATCCGTCATTTTCTCCTCCTCCAACGGCGTACTCAGCGACATGGCATACACCAACCACGGTTTTTGGCATGTGGTGGGCCTGTATCAAGCCCTGTCCTACTTCCCCGAATTCACCAAAGCCTCCACTTGGAGAAGCAATTTTAACGCACGGCAATCCACTGTCGTCAATGCCCTCTTTGCCTCCGACGGCTCCTACAACGAAGTCAGCTTCGGCTATCCTCTCAAGGTTTTAGGTTGGAGCATCGACCTGTTGTCCTCTATGGAAGTCACAGGCGATACCTCCACGACTGCCGCCAGCTTCCGAAGCAAGCTCATTAAGCTCACTCGTTACATGGTAGATTGCTCCATGTCCAACGGCACGCCTCCCTTCTGGGGACAGGGTGCCCCCGGCGCGACCAAGTCTTATGTAAACAAGCTTCTTGCCGCCTTGGGCAATGCCTACGACAGCAATGCAGATGTGCAGATGCTTCGATATTATGTCAACCAATCCACAGGCGCCGAGCCTCCCCATTCCTCCTACTATCCCTACATTAAAACCGTCACCGACCGCACCGGTTGGACGAGCAAGGATTCCATGCTCTTTATGAGTGCCCACTGCGGCGGCAACCACGGTCACAGAGATGCTTTGGCAGTGCTTCTGTACTACGGCGGCCGCTCCCTGCTGGCAGACACAGGCATGACCTCCTACGACTCTGCCCACGCCCACTACGGCTTCCAAAACAGCAGCACCCACTCCCACAACACCATTGAAATAGACGGAAAAGCCCAGACTTGGAAGCAAAATCTGTCGGATTCCGCAAATTGGGGCAGCATTGCCATTTCCTCCAACGATGCTCTCTCCACCATCACCTCCTGGACAAAGGCCAGCAACAACGACATCTCCACCAAGAGTGTCACCGATGCAGGCGTTGTGACCAACAGCACCTACCATTCCACCGACTTCACCCACACCCGCGATGTGAGCTACCTCAAGGGCTTGGGCAGTATGCTGGTGGTGACGGACAAGGTGGTTCCCGGCGACAGCTCCACCCATACCTACACGCAGAACTGGCATTCCGCTCCCTACTCCAATCCCACCATCGCCTCCGATGTCTATGGCACAGGCAGAACCAATTTCGCCTCCGGCTCCAATCTCATCATTGCGCAGGCGTATAACACCTACAACACTGCTCTGAATGCCAACATCACCACTTCCCTGCCCACGGGCTATGATTCCAGTGCCGCGGCAACCACCACCAAGTATTTCCGCTACACCCAAAAAGCCAGCGGCACCGTCACCTATCAGACCGTCCTCTACCCTGTTGCATCCGGTGCCACGGCTACCGTCACGCCCCTGAAGCTGAGCATGACCAATACCGTAGACTCCACCGCTTTGGCGACCCGCATTGCCATCGAGGACAGCGCACAGCCCAGACTCAAGGTGCTGTACCACTATCACTCCTTCGAGACCACTCCCACCACCCGCACCTTCGGCGGCCACACCACGGATGCCTCCACGGCCATGCTGGCACTGGACAAAGCCTCCAATGGCTCCACCTTCTTTGCCGCACTGTCTAACGGCAGCGTCCTGACCAGCACCACCGCCACCATTTTGAGCGTTTCTCAGAAGGTTTCCGATGTGGCAGCGACCCTCAACGGAACCACGCTGGAGATCGAAAGCTCCGACAGCAAGCTGGCTTATCTCGGCTTCACCGCCAATTTCAGCGGCCAGACAGTGACCAAGGTCACCCTCAACGGTAAGAATGTGACCTTCACCCAGTCCGAGGATGGCACCGTCAGCATCGGCAAGGACTATCTGCTGGCCCACTTCTACGGCGACAGTCTCCTGTCCGAAGGCTGGACGGGCGCACGGGCTACCGTTTCCGTGGATACGGCAGAGGGCGTGCTGACAGGTAACATGACCGCAGGCGACCCCTATATCAAGAGCGATGCCAGCCTGAGCTACAAGGTAAAGAGCGGCGACATCGTGGAACTGCGCATCAAGACAAACCCCGGCACCACAGATTACAGCGCTCTGCAGGTCTTCTACACCACCGCCGCAGATCCTACCTTCACGGCAGCCAAGTGCATGTCCGATACAGTACAAAAAACCTATGCAAACGACACATGGTACACCTTACAGCTCAAGCTCCCCACTTCCGCAGTCGGTCAAACCCTGACCGCCCTGCGGGTAGACCCCATCGGCACCCTTGCCACCGCCACGGTAAACGGCACCTATGCCATTGACTACATCTATGTGGGTGCGGCAGGCAAGGCTCCCTCTGCTCAGGGCAAGACCCTGTTCTTCGACTTCACCGACGACGATGCCGCCGCCCTGCGCTATGCAAGTGGGGTCTACGGCGACCGCAACTACGACAGCATCAGCACCTACTGGAACGGCAACGCAACCTATATCGGAACTCCCACCTTTGACGGCAACAATCTCTGCATCCCCGTCAAGAGCAATGCCACCTCCCCCTACATTCAGACCACCACAAGCACCAAATCTCTCAACTCTGTCCCCCTGAGCTACATTCCCTCCGCTGACGACTATGTACAAATCCGCTTTAAGCCGGTAAACCTGCAAGCCGTCAGCGGCACAACACCCAATCTGCGCCTGTACTACATCAAGAACAATGCCACCACAGGTGTCGGCAACAACGACAGAACCCCCATTACATGGACTCCCGCCTTTGATGGCAAATATGTGACCGTTTCCGCCAAGCTGAACGAGAGCTTCACCAGTGCCGAGGTCATCAATGCCATCCGCGTGACCTTTACCAATGTCACCGCTGTGGAGGGCACGACCGGCAGTATCGTCATCGATTACATCGCCATCGGCCCTGCCAACAGTCTGCCCGAACCCATCGTGAACAAGTACACCGTTACCTTTGCCAACGCAGACGGCACTGTGCTGGCAACCCAATCCGTCACCGGCGGCGGCACCGCAAGCTACACCGGCAGCACCCCCACCAAGGCCCACGATGCCTCCAATCACTACACCTTTGCAGGCTGGGTGGATGCCAATGGCAAAGCGGCCGTACTGAGCAACATCACTGCAAATGTGACCTTCTATGCCTCCTATACGGCGGCAGCCCACAGCTACACAAGCAAGGTCACCACCGCCGCCACCTGCACCAACGCCGGCGTAAAAACCTACACCTGCTCCTGCGGGCGCAGCTACACGGAAGCCATCGCCGCCACAGGACATACCCCTGTCACCGATGCCGCCGTTGCTCCCACCTGTAGCAAAACAGGCTTGACGGAAGGCTCTCACTGCTCTGTCTGTAATGCTGTCATTGTGGCGCAGACCACCGTTCCCGCCACAGGTCACAGCTACACAAGCAAGGTCACCACTGCGGCCACTTGCACCAAGGAGGGTGTCAAGACTTACACCTGCGGCATCTGCGGCGACAGCTACACAGAAACCCTCCCCTTCGCGGAACACAGCGTTGTCATCGATGCGGCTGTTGCCCCCACCTGTCTCAGCTCCGGTCTGACCGAAGGCAAGCATTGCTCCGTCTGCGGTCTTGTCCTTGCAACGCAGGAGTTTGTAGCTCGTTTGGGACATGATTACAGCTACACCGACCAAGGCGATGGTACGCACTTGGGCACTTGCAGCCGTTGCGATAAGACTGTCACAGCGGAACACGAGTTCACCGATGGCATTTGCATCTGCGGCTCTGCGGAAAATGTCGAACCTACTCTGGACGAAAACATCAAGATTTATCACACCCTGGATTTGGCAAGTGATATTTCCATCACCTTCGCCGTACCCATGTCTGCGCTGGCAAGCTACGACAGCTATTATTTGGAATGTGTCCTGCCCGAATACGAGGGCAACGAGCTGACAGGCACTTCTACCGTCCGCATCGAGCCCGTGGCAAGCGGAAGCTACTACTATTTCACCCTGACAGGCATTACCGCCGTGCGCATGGGCGACATGGTAGATGCAGTTCTGCATATGCGCAAGGGCAACAGAGAATATTATTCTCACACGGACAGCTACAGCATTGCCACCTACGCCTATTCCATGCTCAACAGCACAAGTGACACCAAGATGCTTGCACTGTGCGCAGACCTGCTCCGCTACGGCGCAGAAGCCCAGACCTTCAAGGGCTATCGCACCAATGCTTTGGTGGATGCCGCTATGACCGAAGAACAGCGCGCCTATCTCAGCGACACCGGTGCCCTGCACTTCACCGCAACAGACAGCTTCCTTGCCGATTTGGACGCTCCCATGATTACTTGGGTGGGCAAGACCCTTGACCTGGGCTCCAAGGTGGGCATGAAGTTCGTGTTCAGCACCGCCAACTACGGCGGCGACATCAGCGGTCTGTCTATGCGGGTTTCCTACACAGGCAACAACGGCGAAACCAAGACCGTCACCCTGACAGGTGCCGAGGTCTACAGCTCCGCCAAGAGTCAGTACAGCTTCACCTTCTACGGTCTGCTGGCCTCTGAGCTGCGTACTGTCGTAGATGTAGCCATCTATGAAGGTGAAATGCAGCTCAGCGAAACCCTCCGCTATAGTGCAGAAACTTACGCCTCTAAGACAGACGGTACGGCACTGGAAGCTCTGAGCAGAGCCCTGTTCGCCTATTCCGACAGTGCAAAGGCATATTTTGCAAAATAACGCGTTCTTCCTTCCGTAAAGCTCGTAGGGGACGATGCCTACATCGTCCCGAACCGCGAAGCGGCAGACGGTACGCACAACCCAATTTGCACAAATTTGGTAGTTCCTACAAGCGGGACG
>JAZOAV010000231.1:0-21546 GCA_045595645.1 Faecousia sp. | reverse complement strand
GGTACGCACAACCCAATTTGCACAAATTTGGTAGTTCCTACAAGCGGGACGATGTGGGCATCGTCCCCTACGGAACAGACGGAAGATCGATGGAATTCGTAGGGGCGTTCTGTGAACGCCTGCGGGCGAACGCAGTTCGCCCCTACGATACAGGTTCTTTGACAAGCTGAAAGCCCAAGGCGACTTCGCCTTGGGCTTTCCATATATTATAATGTATACTTTACCATTGTCCATTGTCAATTCTCAAAGGTCTGCCGTGTGCTGCAATTTCCATTGGGGCAGCCGTCGCAGGAGCCGCAGCAGCCGCCCTTTTTACGGCGGCTCTGTCGAAACGCCCAGACCGCCCACAGTACTAAAATTCCTATGACAAGAGCTTCTACCATAGCAATAACGCCCCCTGATAGACCGCAAGGGCAATCAACCAAGCCACCACGCACTGAGCCGCAGCTACCAAGGCTCCCCGCCATTTTCCGCCCAGCTCCCGTCCAATGGCAGCTACCGCAGCCACACAGGGGGTATAGAGCAGGGTGAAGGTCAGGAAACTGACCGCCGAAGCGGCAGTAAAGAGAGGCGCAATACCCAAAACGGGATTTTCCGTACCCGTGAGCAAGCCCAAGGTGCTGACCACCGCCTCCTTTGCTGTAAAGCCCGTGACCAGTGCGGTGGAAATGCGCCAATCTCCGAAGCCCAAGGGCGCAAAGATCGGTGCGATCCACTTACCCAAAACCGCCAAGAGGCTTCCGCTGCTGTCCTCCGTGAAGCACAGGCGGCTGTCAAAGCTCTGCAAGAACCAGATCAGCAGGGTGGTGAGGAAAATAATGCCGAAGGCCCGCTGCAAAAAGTCCTTCGCCTTATCCCACAGAAGCATGGCCACGCTCTTAGGCGAGGGCATGCGATAGTTGGGAAGCTCCATGACAAAGGGCACGGGCTTGCCGCGGAAGGCAGTCTTTTTCAGAAGTAAGGCAATGAGCACGCCGCAGAGCATCCCGCCGAAATAGAGGATCGCCATGGCCAATGCCCCGTTGCCCGGGAAAAATGCAGCAATAAAGACAGAATAAATGGGAATTTTGGCAGAACAGCTCATAAAGGGCGTGAGCAAAATGGTCATGCGCCGATCCCGTGAGGAGGGCAGAGTGCGCGTCGCCATAACCGCAGGAACGGTACAGCCAAAACCGATGAGCATGGGCACGAAGCTGCGTCCCGACAGACCGATTTTTCGCAGGAGCTTATCCATGACAAAAGCCACTCTTGCCATATAGCCCGTGTCCTCCAAAATAGACAGGAAGAAAAACAGCACCACAATGATGGGCAGGAAGCTCACCACGCTGCCCACACCTGCGAACACGCCATCCATAACCAAGCTATGTACCACAGGATTGATGCCGTAATTCAGCAAGCCTTCACTTACGACAGCACCCAAGCCGTCAATGGCAGAAGCCAGCCCATCCTGCAAAAAGACACCGATCACATCGAAGGTCAACCAAAAAATCACCAGCATAATGCCCACAAAAATCGGCAGAGCGGCATATTTATGAGTCAGAACGCGGTCAATGTTCATGCTCCGCAGATGCTCCCGACTCTCCCGACACTTGACCACAGCCTTGGTACACAGGGCTTCAATGTATTCATAGCGCATGGATGCAATGGCGGCGTGGCGATCCAGACCGCCCTCCGTTTCCATCTCCACAATGCTGTGCTCCAACAGCTCCAATTCGTTCTGATTCACGGACAGACGGGCAATAATGTCCTCGTCCCCCTCGATCATCTTGGTGGCGGCAAAGCGGCGGGCAATGCCTGCTTTGCGGGCATGATCTTCAATCAGGTGGGACACAGCATGAATACAGCGATGCACAGGTCCGTCACTGCAAAAATCCACCCGCTCGGGCAATTTTTTTGCCTTCGCCGTAGCCACAGCGCGTTCCATCAGCTCCTGGATTCCCTCGTTTTTCACCGCCGCAATGGGAACCACAGGAATTCCCAGCTCTCGGGACATCTTCTCCACATCGATCGTACCACCGTTACCCCGCACCTCGTCCATCATGTTCAGTGCCAGCACCATGGGCACCTTCATTTCCAGCAGTTGCAGAGTGAGATAGAGATTGCGTTCAATATTGGTGGCATCGACGATATTGATAATGCCGTCAGGCTTCTGCTCCAAAATAAAATCCCGTGTGACGATTTCCTCCCCCGTGTAGGGGCGCATGGAGTAAATTCCCGGCAGATCCACGATCTGACAATCCTTAAAGCCTCGAAGCTGTCCGATTTTGCTATCCACGGTAACGCCGGGAAAATTGCCCACATGCTGATTGGAGCCGGTAAGCTGATTAAACAGGGTCGTTTTACCGCAATTCTGATTTCCAACCAAGGCAAAAATCATGCACCCACCTCCGGTATCAGTTCGATTTTGTCTGCATCCTCCAAGCGCAGGGTCAATTCATAGCCTCGCAGACGAATTTCCATGGGATCACCCATGGGCGCGATGCGCTGTACGGTCACTTTCGTGTTGGGGATCAGCCCCATATCCAGTAGGCGGCAACGAAGCATCCCCTCGCCCCCAACGGTGCGAATGATGCCGCTTTTGCCGACAGGAAGTTCTTTTAATGTCATAACAGCTCCTCCGGTTATCTATAACTAACTACATTTGCAGTATAGCACCCCTCACTCCTTTTGTCAATATCCTATGCCAAAAAGCTCTAAAAAAGCCTGCAAGAAAACTCCCCGCCCCACCATATTTCTTTGTAGGGGTCGATGCCCACATCGACCCGCGAGGTACCTCGCCCGTAGTGCGCGGCATCCTTGACGCGCCTGTGCGCAAAACGGGTATTGTACGAGCTGGGTAGTTCCTGCACAAAAGAATAAAGAATGAATAAGAAAGAATAAAGAAGAAAGAATGAATGGGAAAAACCGAGGCAGGGCCTCGGTTTTTCTCAGAAATCGGCAGGAATGATGCCGTATTTGCACTTGAGGGTCAGGATGCGCAGAACGCTTTCATCGATGCGCTCCATGGTCAGTCTGCCGTCTGCCACGGCTGCCAGCAAACCGTTAAAGGCTTCCTGCTTATCCATAGGCATCAGCACGACATCACAGCCGGCCTGAACCGCCAGTGCCGCAGCTTCACCGCAGCTATAATAGCTTGTAATGGCGGCCATTTCGTGGGAATCGCTGAAAATCAGGCCCTCAAAGCCCAGCTCCTGCCGCAGAAGCTCCGTAACTATGGTATAGGACAAATCACAGGGCGTGTTGTCACCGGTCACATTGGGCAGACTCATGTGAGACACCATCACCAACTCCGCGCCGGCTTCCATGCCCTGTTTAAAGGGCAGGAATTCTTCTGCCCGCAGTTCCTCCAGGGTGCGGTCGCTCACGGACATGCCGTAGTGAGAGTCGGCAGAGGTACTGCCGTGGCCGGGGAAATGCTTCAGGCAGGAGATCAAACCGCCCTCCTGCATGCCCTTGACCATCTCGGCGACCATTTCCCCTGCAACGATGGGATCATCGCTGAAGGCACGATTGCCGATTTCCGTATTGTCGGGATTGGTGACGATATCCGCAACAGGGGCAAAGTTGATATGAAAGCCCACGCCCAGAAGCTGCTCGGCAAAGGTCTGTCCCAAATCGTAGACCGCCTGCTTGTCCCCTGCCTCACCGTATGTGGCCATGGGAGACACATCCTCCGTCACGCCCGTATCGCTCAAGCGGGACACCGTGCCTCCTTCCTCATCCACACCCATAAACAGGGGGATCTTAGAATAGCTCTGGGTATTGCCCAGCAGCGCAGCAATCTGTTCCTTTTCCATCAGATTGCGGTCAAAGTAGACGACACCGCCAACGGGGTAGTTTTCAAGGGCTTCTCTCGTGCCCTCCCCCGCCATAGTGGGGCCGTAGACATCCGTCAGCTCGTCCTGGGTGACAAACAACATCTGCCACAGCTTTTCCGCAAGGCTGAGAGTACCCAGCAATTCGATGGCCTGCTCCTCATAAGGCTGGAGAGGGGGCTCCGTAGGCTCTGTGGTAGCTTCGGTGGTAGGTTCCGTCGTAGGCTCCGTAGTAGGTTCCTCCGTGGTGGGTTCGGTGGTAGGCTGTGTGGTGGTGTAGCGGGTAGACAGCTCACTCTGATCGGCTGATTTGGGAGTCTTGCTGGCATCGACAAAAATCAGACATACCACAACCACAAGCAACAGGAATACAAAGATATTCACAAAGGTTCTGACCGAAAAGCGCCGTTTCGGCAGCTCTTGCCACAGGTCCTCCTGTTCTTCGCGTTCAAAGTCAGACATGATTGACTCCTTTCGTTATATTATAATCGCTCTACACAGCGTAAAATCGCAATCCCGATTATTTTACACTCTTTTGCTCCAAAATACAAGCCCCAATTTGCAGAAAATGCGGTGCTTGACAATTTTTGAAAATACGGATATACTATTATATAATATGCAACTAAGTGAGGAATCATATGGCAAAGAAACAAAGCTACGGCAACGACAGTATCAGTGCCCTCAAGGGGGCACAGCGGGTGCGTATGCGTCCTGCGGTCATTTTCGGCTCGGACGACCTGACAGGCTGTCAGCACGCCGTTTTTGAAATTCTCTCCAACGCCATTGACGAGGCGCGAGAGGGACACGGAGACTTGATCATCGTCACCCGCTATGCCGACAAGAGCATACAGGTGGAGGATTTTGGACGGGGCTGCCCTGTGGACTGGAACGAGAAGGAGCAGTGCTACAACTGGGAGCTGGTCTTTTGCGAAATGTACGCAGGCGGCAAGTATGCCAATAACACGGGCGAAAATTATGAATACAGCCTTGGCACCAACGGTCTGGGCACCTGCGCCACCCAGTATGCTTCGGAATTTTTCGATGCCCGCATCCATCGGGACGGCTACCAGTACAAGCTCCATTTTGAAAAGGGCGAACCGGTAGGCAAGCTGGAAAAGCAACCCTTAGACCGCAAGAAAACCGGTTCTCTGTTCCATTGGAAGCCGGATTTGGAGGTTTTTACCGATATTGACATCCCCGTGGAGTACTATTTGGATGTACTCAAGCGGCAGGCTGTGGTCAATGCGGGGATTACCTTCCGTTTCCGCAATCAGGTGGGCAACAGCTTTGAAATCACGGAGTTCTGCTACGAAAAGGGCATTGTGGACTATGTGAACGAGCTGACAAACGGCGACAGCTTCACCACCCCCCAGTTTTGGGAGGCAGAGCGCAAGGGTCGCGACAGAGAAGACAAGGCGGATTACAAGGTGAAGATCACCGCCGCAGTGTGCTTCTCCCGCAGCATCAGCCGTTTGGAATACTATCACAACTCCTCCTGGCTGGAGCACGGCGGCTCGCCTGACAAGGCGGCAAGAAATGCCTTCGTCTATGCCTTAGATGCCTATTTGAAGCAGAACAACAAATATGTAAAGAACGAATCCAAAATCACCTTCCAGGATGTGGCGGATTGCTTGGTTTTGGTGACCAACTGCTTCTCCACCCAGACCTCCTACGAAAATCAGACCAAAAAGTCCATCAACAATAAATTCATTCAGGAAGCCATGGCGGAATTTTTCCGCTCCCGTTTGCAGGTCTATTTCATCGAGAACAAGGCCGAGGCAGATAAGATCGCCGAGCAGGTGCTCATTAACAAGCGGAGCCGTGAAACTGCCGAAAAAGCAAGAATTTCCGTAAAAAAGAAGCTCTCAGGCTCTCTGGATATCTCCAATCGGGTGCAGAAATTCGTGGATTGCCGCAGTCGGGACGCCAGCAAGCGAGAGCTGTATATCGTCGAGGGCGACAGCGCAATGGGCTCGGTCAAGCAGTCCCGTGATGCGGAATTCCAGGGCATTATGCCCGTGCGGGGCAAAATTCTCAACTGCCTCAAGGCGGATTACGGCCGCATTTTTAAGAGCGACATCATCACCGACCTGCTGCGGGTCATGGGCTGTGGCGTGGAAGTGAAGGATAAGCGGGTAAAGGACCTGTCCTCCTTTGACATTGACAGCCTGCGCTGGAACAAAATCGTCATCTGTACCGATGCCGATGTGGACGGCTTCCAGATTCGCACTCTGATTCTCACCATGCTCTACCGCTTGGTGCCCACCCTCATTCGGGAAGGCTATGTGTATATCGCAGAGTCGCCCCTGTTTGAGATCAACACCAAGGACAGAACCTGGTTTGCCTACAACGAGGCAGAAAAGGCAGAGATTTTAAAGAAGATCGGCAACCAGAAATGTACCATTGCCCGCTCCAAGGGCTTGGGCGAAAACGAGCCGGAGATGATGTGGATGACCACCATGAATCCGGAGACCCGCCGCCTGATCAAGGTCATGCCGGAGGATGCGGAAAAAACTTCTCTGTACTTCGACCTGCTTTTGGGCGACAACCTGACCGGCCGAAAGGACTATATTGCGGAAAACGGCAGCTTATATTTGGATTTAGCCGACATTTCCTAACGAAAAATCCCTATTTGCCTGTAGAGGACGATGCCCACATCGTCCCGACCGCGAAGCGGCAGACAGTACGCGTTTCCAAAACCAAACCAATTTGGTAGTTCCTGCACGGGACGATGTGGGCATCGTCCGCTACGAAAAAGATTGATTGCGCTTTTCGTTGGAACAAAATACGAGGAATCAAAGGACGGTGCTTTATGGCACGGAAAAAGAAAGAACCAGTCATTGACAAGAAAATAGATACCTCCCGTGTGGAGGGCCTGCGGGCTGAGGTGTTGGAGCAGCCCATTACAGAGACCCTGACCAGCAACTATATGCCCTATGCCATGAGTGTCATTGTGTCGAGAGCCATTCCCGAGATCGACGGCTTCAAGCCCTCTCACCGCAAGCTGCTGTACACCATGTACAAAATGGGTCTGCTGAACGGCAAGCGCACCAAGTCTGCCAACATTGTGGGTCAGACCATGCAGCTCAATCCCCACGGGGATGCGGCCATCTATGAAACGATGGTGCGTTTGGCGCGGGGCAACGAGACGCTTTTGGTGCCGCTGGTGGATTCCAAGGGCAACTTCGGCAAGGTCTATTCCCGTGACATGGCCTACGCTGCCTCCCGTTATACCGAGGCAAAGTTAGAGCCCATTTGCAAAGAAATTTTCGGAGAAATTGACGAAGAAACCGTCGATTTTGTGGAAAACTACGATAACACCATGCTGGAACCCACGCTGTTGCCCACAGCCTTCCCCAATGTTTTGGTGACGGCAAACATGGGCATTGCCGTGGGTATGGCAAGCAACATCTGCTCGTTTAATCTGCGGGAGGTCTGCAAAGCCACCGCCGCATGGATCCGCAATCCCGCCTGCGACCTGCTGGACTTAATGCCCGCTCCCGATTTTTCCACAGGCGGCGAGATTCTCTACGATGCAGCGGAAATGGCAGAAATCTACCGTACAGGCCGCGGCAGCATCAAGCTCCGTGCCCGCTGGCGGTATATCAAGGAGAGCAATCTCATCGAGATTTACGAGATTCCCTACACCACCACCACGGAGGCCATTATCGACAAGGTTTCCGAGCTGATCAAGGCGGGAAAAATCAAGGAAATCTCCGATATGCGGGACGAAACCGACCTGTCGGGCTTGAAATTGGCCATCGACCTGAAACGAGGCACCGACCCCGAAAAGCTGATGCAAAAGCTGTTCAAGGCCACTCCCCTGTTAGACAGCTTCGGCTGCAACTTCAATCTGCTCATTGCAGGTATGCCCCGTGTGCTGGGCGTGCGGGAAATCATTGAGGAATGGACGGCATGGCGCACGGAATGTGTCCGCCGCCGCGTGTTCCACAAGCTGAAGAAAAAGCAGGACAAGCTCCATCTGCTGAAGGGTCTGCAACGGATTTTGCTGGATATTGACAAGGCCATCGCCATCATTCGCCACACGGAAGCCGAGGCGGAGGTCGTGCCCAATCTGATGATCGGCTTCGGCATCGATCAGATTCAGGCAGAATTTGTAGCAGAAATTAAGCTGCGGAACATTAACAAGGAATATATTCTCAAGCGCACCCAAGAGGTTGGCGATTTGGAAAAGGAAATCGCCGAATTGGAGGATCTGCTTTCCAGCCAGCGGAAAATTCGCAATGTGATCATCAAGGAACTGGATACCATTGCCGAAAAATACGGCTCCGAGCGAAAAACGAGCATCGTTATGGATACGCAGAGCTCTGACGAGGAGGAGGACGAGGCATTGCCCGACTATCCCGTGACGGTCTTTGTATCCAAAGAGGGCTATTTCAAGAAAATTACGCCCCAATCTCTGCGCATGAGCGGCGAACAGAAATTCAAGGAGGGCGACAGCCTGCGCTTTGCCCGCGAAACCACCAATGCCGCCGAAATTCTGGTATTCAGTGACAAATGTCAGGTCTACAAGGCCCGCTGTGCCGATTTCGAGGACAGCAAGGCAAGTCTTTTGGGCGATTATCTGCCCACCAAGCTGGGCTTCGATGAAGGTGAAGGCGTGCTCGCCGTCTGCTTCCCCGGGGACTACAGCGGCCATATCCTCTTTGTCTACGAAAACGGCAAGGTTGCCAAGGTAGAGCTGTCGGCCTATCAGACCAAATCCAACCGCCGCAAGCTCACAGGTGCTTACAGCGACAAGAGCCCCTGTAAGGCGGTACTGCTCCTGCCGCAGGATACGGAATTAGTGCTCTACTCCACCGAGGGACGGGCCCTGATCTTCTCTACGGCCCAGTTGAGCCCCAAATCCACTCGCAATACGCAGGGCGTGGCTGTCCTGACCCTGAAAAAGAAGCATTTGCTCCACCGTGCCGCTCTCTTGGAGAACTGTGGAATTGTCAACATTTCCCGCTACCGCACCCGCTCCCTCCCTGCCGCCGGCGCACTGCTCAAGGAGGAGGACAGCGAGGAGAAACAAATCGTATTGGAGCTGTGAGTATGAAAGTGAAAGAACGCATTCGGAGTTTGCTCATGGTACTGCTGGGCTGTGCCATTTCTGCTACGGGCTTTGTGCTGTTTTTACAGCCTTCCGGCATCAATGCAGGCGGCCTGACAGGTGTTTCCATGCTCGTTGCCTATGCCACCGATATTCCCTGGCTGTCAGTGGGTACCATCAACATCCTGTTCAATATTCCTCTGTTCTTGATCAGCTACCGTGCCATCGGCAAGGAGTTCTTCTTTGGCTCCCTGCTGGGCATGGGCCTGTCCTCCGTGTTGTTGGATGTACTGGGCAGAATCCTGCCCACACCGACCGTAGAACCGCTGGTAGCCGTGGCCTTCGGCGCCACCCTTTTGGGTGTGGGCGTGGGTCTGGTGTTCCTGGCCGGTGCCTCCACCGGCGGTGTGGATATCCTTGCACGGATGCTCAAGCTGAAAATGCGGAATTTCCCCCTGGGCAAGATCATCCTCATGTTCGATATGGGCACGGCTGTGGCCACGGGCATTGTCTACAAGGATTTCAACAACACCCTGTACAGTATGCTGGCTCTGTTTTTGGTGTCTACGGTACTGGATAAGGTGCTCTACAGCGGCGACTATGCCCAGCTTGCCCTCATTGCAACGGACAAGTCTGAGGAGGTTGCCGATGCCATCAGCAAGAAGCTGAACCGTGGCGTGACCTTCCTCATGAGTCAGGGCTATTTCCTGCGGAAGAATAAGTACACCATTCTCAGCGTGGTCAAGCGTCAGCAGGTTGCCCAGCTCAAGGAGCTGGTCTATGATGTTGACCCCGAGGCCTTCCTAATTTTGCAGGATGCCAAGCAAGTCTTAGGCGACGGCTTCAAACGCTACGACCGCCTGGAGCTGTAAACCTTTTTCTAAACAACTGCCGCCAAAATTTGTACAAGCTATTGACTTTTTAAAGTCTTTTGCATATAATATAAGTGAACCGCTTCACAATGTGCGGCACAAAAACATTGTTTATTCAACCGTGTTTCGCAATGTACACCAAGACACATTGCTTACACAAATACGCTTCACAATGTGCGGCACAGAAACATTGTTTCACAACAGCCTTCGGTTTTCCGAAGGCTGTTGCTACATAGAGAAAGAGATGATATTATGATTGAACGAGGACTATACTACGCATCGGCAGAACTCGGCGAGTTAATTCGCAGCTTGGGCGGGACATGGAATGACACAAAACACCGCCCCATTGTGTGCTTGGTGAAATCATCAGAATGCGAAGGATTGTATTGGGCAATTCCCATGGGAAAACTGAATCATCGGGATAGCAAGCAACAGGCGCGTTTGGAGAAATTTCTAAATTTGCCGGATCATGATTTGCGTTCCTGCTACTACCATGTGGGACGAACAACGGCCAAATCAATATTTTTCATTAGCGATGCAATTCCGATTACTGATAAATATATTGATTCAGTCCATGTCGGCGGGGACGACAATCACTATGTAATCAAAAATGTAAATCTGATTACCGAACTGGAACGGAAACTATTTCGGATTATTTCTGCCGAAAACTCACGAAATAACCTTTTCAGACAACATATCACATCCGTCAAAAATTACTTGATTGCAGAACTGAGAGCAGAAACATCTTTATAAAGTTATTTCCCGTATTTACTTGCAAGGAGGTCTGCCATGAAACTTCTCATATGTCTGCTGTTATGCTTCCTCACAGGCTGCGGCGGCTTGATCAAAGACGAATATCTTCATGTCTCGCCTCATGTGGAGGCAGCCACCCAGCCCAACACCGAAGCCAAAGGGGAGGAGCTTCCCGTTGTCAGCAACCGCACGGAACTGCGCGGCGCAATATTGGCCTGCATCCGCAACTGGCAGGAGCAGGGTGAAATCTCTGTGGAGAATTACAACGGAGATGTGAAGGAAGGGCTGAAAGATGCCCTGCACTACGCCACGAAGGAAGATCCCGTGGGGGCTTATGCCGTGGACTATGCCGACGGCGAGTATGTGCCTGACTCAGGTATCATCCGTCTATCCATCGTCTTTCGCCGTTCCGCTGCAGAAATCAACTCCATTCTCACGGTTCATAATTATGCCGTTCCCCAGAGCATCCAGCAAGCCCTGCGGCGAGGCGATACAGCACTCACCTTACAAGTGCGAAATTATCAGGATATGGACTTCCCTGCCTATATCCGCCGCTACTGTCTGGAGAATCCAGAGCGGGTGGTGGCTGTGCCGGAGATTTCTGCCGAGGTCTACCCCAAAGAGGGAAGTATGCGCATTGTGGAGCTGCATTTTTCCTATCCCGAGTCAAGGGAGGAAATGGAGGAAAAGCGGCAAGCCGTGGAGGTCATTCTCCAATCTCTCAGTGCCTATGTCAAAACCGGCGAGGACGACAGGGAAAAAGCAAGCCTGCTGTATCGCTACCTGACGGCTCGCTATTACACCGTCACGGCACAGGAGGAACCGTCCATGCCGGCCTACAGCCTGCTTTGCGAAAATACGGCCCACAGTCTGTCCCTTGCTTCCGTGTTTCAGGCACAGTGCAACACTGCCATGCTGCGCTGTCAAATGGTCAGCGGAAGCCGACAGGGCGTGCCCCATTACTGGAATCTGCTCTATTTGGACGGCAAATGTTACTATGTAGACCTGCAACGGGGTCTGGAAGGACATAAGACTGAGCTTACTCTGCTCTATGAGGAAGATTTGTCGGCAGAGGGCTACGAATGGAATCGGGAGGAATACCCTGCCTGTCATCGTCCCGTAGAACCGACCTATCCCATACCGGAGCCCACCGAACCAGAGAGCAGCGAACCTACAGAAACCACTGAGCAAGCCTCCACCGAGACCGCTCCCACAGAAACAGAACCATAAAAATTTGGAACCGACCCAATTTTTCACTCCGCACAGCTTCCCTGTGCCATGGAAAGGTGGTAATCCCCCATGAAATTCTCTCGTGAAGATACAAAAGTAATGAAAGGCATTGCGATCATACTGATGCTTTATCATCATCTGTTTCGTTTTCCGGAACGGATCGCAGATACGATTCAATATATTCCCCTCCTGACACGCGGAGACATCTCCACCGCCTATCTCCTTGGCGATTTTGGAAAGCTCTGCGTCGCACTGTTTTTATTTCTTAGCGGTTACGGAACCTTTCTTTCTTTTCGCAAGCACAGCGAGGACGATGCCGCGAGCACGCGAATCGTTCTCGCAAAGGTAAAGAATCTGTATAAGGAATACTGGAAGGTCTTTGTGATCTTCGTGCCCATCTGTTTGCTGGTGGGCGTGGAGCGCGTTGCACCGGAGCCTTCGGCTCTGTTTTGGAATTTCACAGGCTTATCCATCACCTATTGCGGAGAATGGTGGTTTTTTACACCGTATATCGCCCTGTTGCTGATATATCCCATATTCCGACGGCTGATATATAAGCAAAGAACCGTTTTCCACGACATATTTGCCGTCCTGCTGTTGAGCGGCTTTTCCGACCATATTCTCCCCGGCCTTTCCGCATACCAATGGGCTGCCACGCTGAGCCAATCCCTGCTGTGGCACATATTCCGTCAAACCCTGTCCCTTGCTCCCGTATTTTATATGGGTTGCATTTTTGCCAAATACGATCTGCTGACCTTGGCAAAGGAACGCTTCCTCTCAGGATGGAAAACTGTGATTTTGGCAGGCATTGCATTGCTTGCGGTATTTTTCATGCGACGAAATCAAGGCTCTGCCTACGATTTCCTCTTTGCCCCCGTAACGACCGTCGCCTGCACCCTGCTCCTGAACTTCCCCGTTTTCAAATGGTTCCGTTGGATTTTAGAAAAAATCGGGCAGGAAAGCACCACCATTTGGCTTGTTCACAGCATATTCTGCTATCTGCTGTGCCAAGAGTTTGTATTTCTCCCTCGCTACACCGTCTTGATCTTTTTGTGGCTGTTGCTCTTGTCCTTCGCCACATCGATTGCCCTGCGCAAGCTCTTCGATTTGCCGTCCTCACTCAGAAAGAGAAGGAAAGCGTAACACAGAGTCCATTTTCTACTCCTTTTGGTAATATTGCACAAGTCTAAGGTTTGTATTTTGATATATATACCAAACTTGATAAAAAAGGTTGACAATTTCTTCCACAGCAACTATAATGGAGCTAACTGAGGGTTTCGGAAAGCTATTTGATTGTGTTTCCGGCCCTTAACAACTTTTAGGAGGTAACGAAATGAAGCGCACAAAATCCCTTATCGCGATGATTCTGGTGCTGTGTACTGTCGTCAGCATGTTCTCTATGCTGGCCACCACCGCATCTGCCGCAACCGTTAGTCTCAAGATCTCTGACATCATGGTCGGTGGCAAGAAGTTTGCCGACTACATCGAGAAGAACAAGAAGATGCCCGGCTCCGTCAACTGCAACGGCACTTCCGTGACCTGCCAGCAGTTCCTGTACCTGGCAACCAAGGCTGTTGTCCATCTCAGCAACGGCAAGGCCCAGAGCACCAAGGTTTCCGCTAAGGACTTTGGCAAGTGCTCCAGCCCCAACGAGACCATCTCCGGCGGCTACAACATGATGAAGTCTGAATATGTTCAGATCTGCAAGAATATCTACAAGTGGATGGATTCCAACGGCCAGGTTCCCAACTACGCTACCATCTCCAAGGGCACCATCCGTTATGAGAACTGCCTGTACATCATGTCCAAGGTTCTGCGCTTCGTGAAGAACGAAGGCCAGCTGCCCAACTATGTCTACACCACCAAGTGGAATACCGTTATCGCCAGCTCCTCCTCCTCTTCTTCCACCTCCAGCACTCTTGCTAAAGAAATCGCAGCCGCAAAGTCCAAGTACCCCGGCTATCTGAAGACCACCAAGAACTGCCAGGTTACCAACGCCACTCTGAAGGCTGTTGCTAAGACTGCTATCGGTTCCGCTACCACCCTGCGCAAGGCTGCTCAGAACCTGACCAACTATCTGAACAGCAAGACTGCTTACGACTACTACTATGACACCCATAAGGGCGCATACAAGACCTGGACCTCCAAGTCCGGCAACTGCTGCGACATGGCTCACTTGGTTATCGCCTGCGCTCGTTCTCAGGGCATCCCCGCAAGATATGTGCACGCATACTGCTCCTTCCAGTCCGGCCTGCAGTGCGGCCATGTTTATGCAGAGCTGTGGACCGGCTCCAAGTGGGAAATCTCTGACATCGTCAGCGATTACAACTACCTGGGCTACAAGACCAGCAAGACCATCAGCGTTTACAACCGCTACGCTGAGCTTCCCTTCTAATTCCACAAAAAGGGTTGTAGAGAAAAGCTAACAAACAGCAGGCTGTACCTCGCGGGACAGCCTGCTAATTTTAATACTGCTTTCTGATAGAAATGTTTGATTTCTATCAGAAAGGCAACGCAAAAAGCGTTGCGATTTTGCAATTTTTGGAATAGAAAATTGCAAAATCCCGTCTCATAAATTCTTGACGCACCTCCGGTGCTATAAAAAAGTTTTTCAAACTTTTTTGAGCGTGTCAAAGAACCTGTATCGTAGGGGCGATTCATGAATCGCCCGCCTGTGAAATGTTTCGGTTTCGCTTAAATTAATAAGAAAACGAAACTTTTTCGCCGTGCGGGAGGTTCATGAACCTCCCCTACAATGATTTTTTGTCAGTCTGAAAAAAGTTTTTCAAACTTTTTTAACAAGAATTAGTATAACACCCACCGCAGGGAATGATCCCTGCTCGTAACGCGCGGCTTCCTAAACGCGCTCCGCGCAAGTGGCAAACAGCACAATTTTCTGGATTTGTACACATTTGGTAGTTCCTGCACGGCGCGTCAAGGATGCCGCGCGCTACGGGTGTACATAATAGAGGCGATTCACGAATCGCCCACTGTACGCATCATCGGTAGCACAAACGAATATTTCTCGGTATAACAGCCAAAATAAAATCGGCACAGACGATTCTCTGTGCCAATCACGGAGGTTAATTATGAAAATTTCTCTTGCCTGTGACCACGGCGGCTTGGAACTGAAGCTGGCCATCAAAGCCCATTTAGAAGCCCAAGGACACGAAATTCAGGATTTTGGAACCCATGACCACGCAAGCTGTGACTATCCCGACTATGCTGCTCCCGCCGCCCGTGCCGTGGCTGACGGAAGCTGCGAGCGTGGCATTTTAGTCTGCACCACGGGCATCGGTGTATCCATCGTCGCCAATAAAATCGACGGTGTGCGCTGTGCCCTCCTGTCCGATCCCGTTTCCGCCCGTCTGACCCGTCAGCACAACGACACCAATATGATGGCACTGGGACAAGGCATGGTCGGCGAAAAATTAGCACTGGAAATCGTGGATATTTGGTTGAACACCGCCTTTGAAGGCGGCCGCCACCAACGCCGCGTGGATAAAGTCAACGCCCTGTAATACTATTTAATCCCCCATCGCTGACACTGTCATACTCTTTCGTAGGGGTCGATCCCCGCATCGACCCGCGAACGCACCACCCATAATGCACTGCAAAATGGACGCCCGTTCGGGCGTCCATTCTTATTATTTCGTCTTGCGTTTTTTCAAATACCGCTCAGCACGGGCCATTTGCAGGGGCGTGGGCTGCTTGCTCTGTGGGGCTTTGGAGGGCTTACGCTCCTTCCGAGGCGGCTGTTTTGGCTTGGCACTCCGCGTGGGTGCGGCCTTTTTCTGCTCCACAGGACGAGGAGCAGCAGGGGGTGCCTCTCCCTTGCGCGGACGAATGAGGCATTTTTTGTCAAAACCAATCAAATCCAATCGACCCGCTCGTTCCAGTGCCTCCCGCACCAAGGCGTAATTCTTGGGATTCTTATACTGAATCAATGCCCGCTGCATGGCCTTCTCATGGGGATCAGTGGGCACATAGACAGGCTGCATGGTACGGGGATCCAACCCCGTATAATACATGACCGTTGACAGGGTAGAGGGCGTAGGATAGAAATCCTGCACCTGCTCCGGCATCCGTCCGATGTCCCGCAGATATTCCGCCAGCTCAATGGCCTCCTTGAGCCCCGAGCCGGGGTGACTGCTCATCAGATAGGGCACCAAAAACTGCTTCTTGCCCAACTGCTGATTCAGCCGCTCGTACTTGCGGCAGAACGCCTGATACACATCCCGACGGGGCTTGCCCATGTACTTCAGCACTTCGTCGGAAATATGCTCCGGTGCCACCTTGAGCTGTCCTGACACATGATGCTCCACCAGCTCACGGAAGAAGGTGGGGTCGGAGTCGGCAAGGAGATAGTCGAAGCGAATACCACTGCGCACAAAGACCTTTTTCACCCCGGGGATGGAGCGCAGACGGCCCAGCAGGATTACATAATCTTTGTGGTCTGCCCGCATATTCTTGCAGGGCGTGGGGAACAGGCATTGCCGTTTTTGGCAAGCACCTTGGCTCAACTGCTTGTCGCAGGCGGGCGCACGGAAATTGGCGGTAGGGCCGCCTACATCGTGGATGTAGCCCTTGAACTCCGGATGCTTCACCAGTCGTTCCGCTTCCCGACAAATGGAATCATGACTTCTCGCCTGAATGATGCGCCCCTGATGGAAGGTCAGCGCGCAAAAAGAGCAAGCACCGAAGCATCCACGGCAGGAAACCAGCGAAAACTGCACCTCCGCAATGGCGGGAATTCCCTTGTCATAGGAGGGATGGTAGGTGTTTTCGTAAGGCAAATCGTAAATCGCGTCCATTTCCTCCGTGGTTAGAGGCCGCTGGGGTGGATTCTGCACCACAAATTCCTTGCCGTACGGCTCAATCAGCCGCTTGGCTGTGACGGGATCCGTGTTGCAATACTGAATGTAAAAGGACTCGGCGTACTTGCGCTTTTGTTTACATAATATTTCATAGTCCGGCAGAAGGATTCCTTCCTCCTCCGTCTCTGTGGTGCGATAAACCGTGCCGTCAATGTGGTGCAGATAGGCAATCTCCCAACCGTCCCGCAGGGCATCGGCAATCTCCACAATGGCACGCTCCCCCATGCCGTAAATCAGCAGATCTGCCTGTGCATCCAGCAAAATGGAGCGTTTCAGCTTCTCCGACCAGTAGTCGTAATGTGCCAAACGGCGCAGGCTCGCCTCAATGCCGCCGATGATAATGGGCGCATGAGGATGGGTCTGCCGAATCAGATTGCAATAGACAATGGTGGCATAGTCGGGACGCTTGCCCATTTCGCCGCCGTTGGTATAGGCATCGGTCTTGCGGCGGTGCTTGGTGACGGAATAGTGATTCACCATGGAATCCATATTGCCACCGCAGACTAAAAAGCCCAAGCGGGGTGTGCCGAAAATGTTAACGGATTGGGGATTTTTCCAATCCGGCTGGGCACAGATGGCGACCTTATAACCCGCATTTTCCAGCACACGGCTGATAATGGCAGGGCCAAAGGAGGGATGATCCACATAGGCATCCCCGATGACATAGACAAAGTCCGGCTGTTCCCAGCCGCACGCCTCCATATCTGCCCGATTGATGGGTAGAAATGCCATCACTTCACCCCCGTGGAGCCGAAGCCCCCGTTGCCGCGCACCGTCTCCGACAGGCTATCGGCCTCGATAAAGCTTGCGGTCAGATAGGGGGTCAAAATCATTTGCGCAATGCGGTCGCCCGGTTCAACGGTTTGGGGCACATCGCTGTGGTTGCGCAGGGGAATGAAAAATTCGCCCCGATAGTCGCAATCCACCACACCCACCTTGTTCGCAGGGGCAAGTCCCCTCTTAGATGCCAAGCTGCTTCGGGCATAGACCAGCCCCGCATAGCCCACGGGGATTTCCATGGCAATGCCGATAGAGATTAAGCGAGTTTCGTTGGGTTGCAGGGTCACAGGCTCCTCCAGGCAGGCGCACAAATCCGCACCGGCAGAGAATTCCGTACCGTAGACGGGCAGCCGCGCCGCAGGATGGAGCTTTTTTACTTTCACTTGTTCCATATCAATCTCTCCGACGGTTCACAATGGTAAGCAGGCGCAGGAATTGACCCAAGGTGACAGCCAAGGCCGCCACATAGGTCAGAGCAGCGGCAGACAGCACCTTTTTGGCTCCCTGCTGTTCTTCCTCGGTGAGCAAACGGCAATCGGCAATGGCTTCCATGGCACGGCGGCTTGCGTTATACTCCGTAGGCAGAGTGACAAGCTGGAACACCACGCACAAGCCGAAGGCCAGCACGCCCGCTAATGCCACATTGTACAGCACCTCCCGATAGGGCACGAACATCTCCACGCCCATGAGCAGCAAGCTAATGACGATCAGAGGCACAGACAGCTTAGAGGCAAAATTGGTAGCGTGAACAATGGCCGCACGGATTTTAATGGGGGCATAGTTAGTGGCATACTGCACCGCATGACCCGCCTCGTGGGCCGCCACGCCGATGGCGGCAGGGCTGCTGGAATCAAAGACCTCACCCGACAGGCGGATCACATTCTCCTTGGGGTCGTAGTGGTCTGTGAGCTTGCCGTCGATGCGCTGGATGCGCACATCCAAAACACCGTTGGCACGCAGGACTTCATACGCTGCCTTGGCGCCCGTCATGCCCCGCAGGGTGCGCTGAGAGCTATACTTGCGGAAGGTGGAATCCACCCGCGCACTTGCCCACAGAGAGAAAATCAGCGCAGGCAATACAAAAATCAGATATGTCATATCCATACCGTAAAAATAAAACATAAAATTCCTCCTTGTTGCAAAAGATGAGACTATCGTGAAACACTGCACCATCGTAACATTTCGTAGGGGCGAACTGTGTTCGCCCGCGTGCAGGAACTGCCGAATTGGTACGGTGTTGGTCACCGTCTGCCGCTTCGCGGTGCGGGCGAACGCAGTTCGCCCCTACGATGAAATCATGGGGTGCAACACAAATCTGCTCGACTTAGCGGGGCTCCATAGCGTCATGCAGCGTCTCAGTAATGGCACCACGGAAGATGCGACCGGCGTTGCTGTGCACCGTATTCAGGGCACCGGCGGAATGCTTCATCTCAATATTGCCCATCATGTAAACATCAATATCCAGCAGGTAGCGCAGCTCGGTGTTCGTTTCTTTTTCATCCGGACGCTTGACCACACCGGGTCCGCATTGGAGATGCAGGCGGCAACCACCGGGCAGAGCCATCTCCACATCCTGAGACGCCCGCTGGAATGCCTGTTCATGCACATCTTCTTCGCCCATCAGACCCAAGTAAGCAGACTGAATCAGCTCGGCAAAGGGCGTGCCCTCCAAGCCTAAAGCCTTGCGGGAGAAGGCGTTGACATAGCGCAGACCGATGCGCTCAAAGAAAGCAGGACGATACAACTCAATGAACTGCACCAGCACCTCATCCAAACGGCGGGCAAACTCCTCCCAACTCGTATACCCCACGGTGGAGAAAGCGAGGAAATTCTTGGTCAGATTCACCTTCCAGCGATTGTCCGCGGAAACAAAGGCATAGTTGGGTTCAGACGGCTGGGGCTGGGGCTTTCCGTTGACAATGCGCACGGGTTTGGACTCCGAACGCTGATACAGAGGATAGCTTACCCGAATTCTTTCCTGAAATTCCGCAGGCTCCCGTGCCGCGATGGACAAAATGGCAGGGAAGCGAAGCTGACAGATCACTTCAACAAGCTGGGGCTTTGCATAGAATACCCGTTCTTCGTTAGAAAACATCATAATTCCTCCTTGAGGTTTTTCTTTTATTATAACACAGAAGTCGTCTTGATTGCAAGCAGGAGTTGTGATATACTGTAGTTAATTATCATGTGCCGCAAGGCACAATTCATGCCGTTAGGCAATTCATGGCAAAGCCAATTCATGCCGACAGGCAATTCATTAAATCTCAAGGAGAAACTTTATGGAATTTTTATACTGGCTGGAATCCATTCGCAATCCCGTGCTGGATACCATCATGCAGTACATCACCTATTTTGGCGACGAGCTTTTGTTTATCGTTTTGGCTCTGGCGGTGTTTTGGTGCGTGGACAAGCGGGAGGGCTATTATCTGCTCTTCGTGGGCTTCTTCGGGACTCTGCTCAATCAATTTCTGAAGCTGTGGTTCCGTATTCCCCGCCCCTGGGTGAAAGACCCGAATTTCACCATCGTAGAGGCGGCACGGGAAGGGGCGGGCGGCTATTCCTTCCCTTCCGGTCACACGCAAAGTGCAACGGGCAACTTCGGTGCTTTAGCTCGCTGGCATAAGCATTGGGGCTTGCGCATCGTGTGCATCGCCCTGCTTGTCCTCACCGCCTTTTCCCGTATGTATTTGGGCGTGCACACCCCCTTGGATGTAGGCGTTTCCCTCATCCTCGGCCTGATTTTGGTCTTTGCCTTCTATCCCATTATGAAAAAAGCGGCGCAGCAGCCCAAGCTCATGTACACCCTACTGGGCAGCATGCTGGCTCTGTCCTTTGCCTTCGTGCTTTATGCCAATCTGACGGAGTTCCCCGCCGATGCCGCCTCAGAGAATGTATTCGAGGGTCGCAAAAACAGCTTTTCCCTCTTTGGGGCTCTGTTGGGCTTTACCGTCGCCTACCCCATTGAGAAAAAATACATTGCCTTTTCGGAAAAAGCCCCCCTTTGGGGACAGGCTGGCAAGCTGATTTTGGGTCTGATCGGACTGCTTGCCATCAAAGAGGGTCTAAAGCTCCTCTTTGCCGCCTGCGGTTTGGATTGGATGTGGCTCCACGCCGTGCGCTACTGCGCCGTAGTGCTGTTCGCCGCCTTGGTCTGGCCCCTCAGTTTCCCCTTCTGGAGTAAAAAACGATGATTTGGATTGTCATTGCCTTGCTCGGCATCTTGTTGATTTTTGCTTTTGTGCTATTTTATATCGCCTGTGGCCGCTGCGACCGTGCCACGGAGGATTTGGAAAAAATGCTCTCCCGCTCGGTTTATGCCCTCAGTCGGGAAGAAAGCCTGCAAGCCCAGCGTTGGCTTGCAGAAAAAGCTCCCGAACGGGTTTGGACTACCTCCCATGACGGTCTGACCTTAGCGGCTGACTTCCTGCCCTGCGAAAATGCCCGTGGCACCATTATGCTCTTTCACGGCTGGCGAAGCCGTCCTCTGGCGGATTTCGGGCCCGCCATGCAAAGCTACTACGGCAAGGGTCTGAACCTCCTTTTAGTACACCAGCGGGGCCGCGGCCCCTCGAAAGGCCGTTTCGTGACCTTCGGCATCAAGGAGCACAGGGATGTGCATTGTTGGGTGCAATGGCATGGAGAACACTTCGGCAAGGATGCTCCCATTGTGCTGTCGGGCCTTTCCATGGGTGCCAGCACCGTGCTCATGGCATGCGGAGAGCCTTTTTCTGCCAATGTGCGGGGTGTGATCGCCGATTGCGGCTTCACCTCCCCCAAGGAGATCATCGCCTCCGTGTGCCGCCGCGCCCATGTCCCAACATGGCCCACGGTACCCCTGATGGGGCTCTTTGCCAAGCTGCTTGCAGGCTTCGGTTTTTCCGACTATTCTACCGTGGAGGCAATGGCGCAAGCAAAACTCCCCATCCTCTTTGCCCACGGCGAGGCCGACCGCTTTGTGCCCTGTGAAATGACAAAACAGGCCTATGCCGCCTGTACCAGCCCCGACAAGACCCTGCTTTTGGTGAAGGAGGCTCGACACGGCACCAGCTACCTTCTGGAACGCCCCCGCTATGAAGCCACCGTCACCCAATTCCTAAACCGCATTCTCCCATAAATAGATCAGAGCCGCCTCGCGAGGCGGCTCTGAGCGTGTCAAAGAACCT
>JAZOAV010000230.1:0-3635 GCA_045595645.1 Faecousia sp. | reverse complement strand
ACCGCTCAGCGTATAGATTCCATCCTGTCGGAAGGACGCCCGCCTTGTGAAAATCCCCATGTCCACATCGGGATCCAACACCAGAGAAACGGTGGTCAGGGAATGGTCAATGCGTACACGGTTACTGCTGAAGTACATAATTCCGTCTGCAAAATCCACGCTTTCGACTTCAAAGAACATCTCTCCCGCATCGGGAATATAGATGGTGTCTGATAGAGATGCCTTAACACTGCGATCCATAACGGAGACAGCCTGAGAAATGTTGGGAAAGGCCACGATCACAGAGGTAGAGTCGCCATGGTTGTCCGCCTTGATTTGGGTAGCATTGTTGTGGTGCAGGGTCAGGGGCATATAGTAGGTGTTGTTGAAAAAGCCGGAGCCCTGAACGGTCAGTTCTAACTCAGGGATCCCGCAGGCTTCCCGTGCTACCTGAAGCATGTGGGTCTTATCGACCTGAAACCCAAGGGGGCAGTAAATATTTCCCGCCGGGGCGGTGACATCAACGGTGCCCAGGAAAACCAGATCGCCCTGCGCAAGCAGGAGAGTGACAGCGTTCCCCTTGACCTCGTATACATCCAAACCGGAAACGGTCAGATTGGAACCGCCGGCGGTGTAGACATTGTAGACCCCAAGGGAAATCAGCTCCGTGCCCGAGATTTTGAAGCAAGCAAGAGCTTCGACGCTTTTCTTCATGGTCGTGACGAAAAGATAGGAATTTGCACCGACGCGGGCAGCACACATATCATTTGCATGGCCCAAATAGTCTACGTACTGCGCTCCCTGAAAAGTCATCTGCACCGTCTCGCCGTGAAAGCGGTTTGTGCGGAAGATGGTCGCCTTGGTATCTGTGGCATTCTTCTTAACGGTATAGATGTAATCCTCCAATACTGCCATGCCTTGCATGGAGAAGCAATCCTCAAAGTGGGGAATACTCTGGCAAATATCGTAATAGGCTCGTTTCTGACCCACCTCCGCTGCCTCGGCAGCGGAGTGGTCAGGAAGGACAAAAACCATGAGCATTGCAAGGAACACAACGAGAGCGGTAAACCTGAAAACCTTATTTTGTAGTTTCATAGAATCAGCCTCCGGAGAAGATTATGGTGAGAAATAAGCCTTTGCACTGTCAGAGTAGGCGAACAGGGCGCGGGTGAGGGGTTCGAGGGCTGTGCCGCCTGTTTTGGAGGCATAGCTCTCCGCGCTGTAACGCAAGGTTTCGCTGAGCTGGGTGTTGCCCTCATAGATGGCGACATCCACAACGGTGCGCAGCTCGGAGGCAAGTAAACCGTAGAAGGTGAAGCTGTAGTAGCTGTTTGCGGCACTGTAGACCTCAACATCCGTCAGGGTGACGGTCTTGGTTTCGCCGGTACTGCCGATATAGCTGACCTTCATGGAGAGATTTTCCACATCGCCGGTGTAGCTCTTGGTGTTGAACACGAACTTCATACCAACCTTGGAGCCCAAATCAAGGGTCTTGCCAACCCAAGCGATGGTAGCGTTTTCCAAATCGCCCAAATAGCTGTCTGTAGTCGTGAAGCTCAGTGCGTTGGTATCGCTGAGATAGCTTCTGTGAGTCTCGGTCATATTGGCATCCACCAAGGCATCGGTGCGATACTTCTTGAAGGTCTGTGCCTCTGCGCCGTAGCGGAGCAGGTCTGCGCAAAGGGTCAGCATATAGCTGTCGCTGCTGGTGTTCAGCATAGCGTAGGCGTAAGTGGCAACACTGTAGCTGTCGGTCTTGGAAATATACTGTGCGCCGCCCTTGGTCATGTGCAGGACTGCATCGACCATATCGCCCATGCGCACGGCGGTAATGCCGGTGAGGGTGAAGTAGTAATAGCTTCCCTTATCCACAGGATCCACCTTGACGGTGGAGGTGCCGGTCTGCGTGCTGCCCTCGTACTCAGGCAGGACACATTCCAAGTAATAGCTGTCGTAGCTCGCCAGTGCAGTCTTGGGCACTGCGAAGGTTACGGAGATATCGCTTGCCAAGTCCAGAGTGTGATAAATCCCGATTCCCTCGTCTACGGTGAGTTCCTTGCCTCCGCAGAAGCAGAGACCATCTGTAAACTCATGTTTCTCCACGGAACTATCATCACATCGATTACAAACTCCCGTATGTGTCCCGTCTCCGTTGGTGGTGTAACTATAATCATGTCCCCAAGCAGGTACCGTCTCCTGCGCAACAAGAACTGCATTACAAACAGTGCAGTGCTTACCTTCCGTCCGACCCGTTGTTTCACATGTCGGCTCAACAGCAGTATCGATAACTTCCGTGTGACCCATAGCCGGCACGACCTCCTGAGCAATGAAAACCATATTGCAATCAGAGCAATGCTTGCCTTCTGTCAATCCGTTTTCAATACAAGTTGCCACAACAGCCTCGTCAATGACCTCTGTATGTCCTTTGGCAGAAACGGGTGTTTGCTCCACCAAAACGATGCCACAAACTTCGCAATGACTACCTTGGGACAGACCATCTGTCGTGCAAGTCACGGTCGCTTCGTCTATGACCGCAGGGTGAACCGCCTCTAATCCGGCATAAATTCTAGAGAAAGAATACCCATATTTGGTAATTGATCCGTTTGTTACCAACCTTGCTCTGAATGAGTCACCCGAAATAGTCAAAATCTTGTTGGCGGCCTCTTTCCCTGTGTATTTTGCCACTAGCTTTCCGGAGCCGTCGTAAATATAAATGAAGTCACGGCCATTTTCTACCTCGGTTTCACTGCTGAATTTTATGCGCAAAATCTGCGCTCCGGGATAGCTGAATTTTTTTATCTCTCTCAAATTGTTACTATAATTGTGTTCGCTCTCTGGATAGGTGGATGCATCAACGGTCTTCCCCTTAGTCCCGTGAACGACAACATTATAGCTCACCTTACAACCCAAAAGGGTGAGGGTAACCGTTTTATTTCCGTATGTTGACAGGTCGGATGCAGCATGTTCAATGTCACTCTTGTCAAGACTAATAACTATACCGCTGGCATAGGTTCCCTCCATAGAAAGGCCTTCTAGCACGAGACTCTCACCAACAAGGTATTCTGTTTTCGTTGGAACCTGTAAGAGGGTCAGCTGCTGCAAAGGAACGGACGTTCCGTCAGGATAATAACAGAATTCGCATTTTCCACATTGATATGCGACACAATTATCCATAGGGGTTTCTGAAATTTCATAATGCCAAGTTGCCGCTTGAATGGAATCATTATTCGTAGAAGCAATGGTGAGACCTTCCTTTTGCGTCTCTGTTCCTTTATAAAACACAGTTGCTAGTGAGGAACAACCATTGTAAATGCCGATACTACAAACGGTATCCGGAAGGAGCAGAGATTTCAATGCAGTACATCCGAAAAACGCATAGTCGCCGATTTGGGTAATACCATCCTCAAAGCTTACTTTCTGCAAACTTCCCCTTGCTACATATTCCAAATGTCTCCCATAATAACTGTCGCTGGTATCGACATTATTTCGATTTGGCATAATCCCGGTAGTTCCCGTAGTATAGTGAATCTCCTGAACTTTGCTGCAACCAAGGAATGGATCCCCATAAATACTATAATCTACAGGTATAGTTACCTTTGTTAGCGCAGTGCAATTTCCAAATGCCTGGTCTTTGATATAGTATGCTGTTAGCTTCA
>JAZOAV010000229.1:0-8255 GCA_045595645.1 Faecousia sp. | reverse complement strand
GTTTTCTTCTTGCGGAAGCTGTACTCGATGTCTGTGAATGTTTCTTGTTTCATTGTGTTGCACCACCATTGTTTTGATGGATTTATTATACCATATCCGGAACCTATGTGGTAGTGTTTATTTAATCAGAGGTTCCTTAGTACATCGATTCATGGAATCACCTCATATCAGCCTATGCCGGAAAGCATCTTTTGATAGTAGAATTCTTAAGCTCTTTGTGCTGTCTACCTATGACAGTCAATTAAGTACGACTTCCTCTATCAGTTTGATATTTCCATCAATCAATTCAATACATCTTAATCGACACAACTCATCAATCACTTTAGGAGTGGAGGCGGTTTGCTGAAGGATTACTTCTTCGGATACAGGGCTGTGAAAGGCCTTTAATTGATAGCAGGCGAGCAATACTTTTGCCTGATCCTCCGACAGTTCGATGCTGGATTCGTCAAGCAAACTAATTACGATCTTAATCAACTGCATGATTGTAGGAATCATTTCTCCCGGTGTAAATAATGTAATTCCTGTTTCGATAATCGCAGATAAAGATGCCGCCAAACGGAATCGTAAATTGTAAGGTTTTGTGGTTACTAATTTTTCACCGGTTTTATCGGAAGAATGAACAAAACCGTGATCTGCAATGTTTTCGTCTAGTACCTCAATATTTACAGCAATATTATACAGACCAATCATTTTTTTAGGGTCTATATTTTTGCTTATAGCATAGTGTTTCAACTGCTCCTGCATATGCACATCGTACTGCAAAGCTTGTTCATATCCTGATACATTTTTCATATTTCGATATCCCTCCTGAATGACTTTTGATAGCTTTCCGTTTTTTACTTTGTACACCAGTTCTTCTCTAAATGAATCGGAGATGGCCCAATAATTCTTTAAAACATCATCGCCTTCGACAAGGTTAAAGTCAGCCTCCCACTCTCTGCTTAAAGCAAGAAGCTTGTCTATACGGGAACTGAATGGTAAGTGTTCCTTAATTTCCATTTTATCACCATATACCCAATTTCCCATGAAATATAAATCCTCATAAAATAGAAAGAGAATCATGGGGGCGGCATAAAGATAAGAATGAAATACAGAAGCAAAGGGAGAGTCTATTTTACTGTTTGATTCTTCTATCATGTGGAGAAAAACTTGATATCCGTATTCGTCAGCAAGGTTTTCTTCGACAGAATCGTCCATTGGTATATCTCGCATATCTGTGATTTTATCAATGTAGATATGCGCCAATTCATGGCACATAATAAATGCCAAAGCACACCAATAGAGGTCGGCAATGAATACATATGCTTTATCATCCCCCTTAGACTTTAACAGTTCCAGGAGTTCACATGCACTTTTATCCGAGCCCAAATAGCCTTGTCTAAAATGGGGATCAAGGGTTTTAAGAGTATATTTAAAGCAGAAAGGAAACACCTCAGAGCCAAATCTTGCCCATAAGTAATAATTTGCTATATAATCGAACAGAGCATCAATAATCAATTTGTCGATATATACAATATTGCCCACGGTAAAAGCTCTGGAGGCCTGATCATGTTTAACCGCGAAATTTCCTTTATTTCCGGCTATATATTGCGTTACAAAAGTTGCTTCTAATCGATAACCAAATTTACTTTCAAATCCATGCTTTACATGCTCGAAAAGGGCAGCAAAGTTTGCATTTCCGCTGTCCGTACAAAGCCCCTCTTTTTCAAGCATTTCAGTCCAAAGCTGAGCTGATTTACTGTTTTCATTCTGACTAAAGAGGGGCGTTTCATAGCTTCCGTCCGTTGGAATAAATACATTCCGACCTGAAGAGATAAGCTGCTTCATCTCAATCACCTCCATAATCCTTTTGTTACAGTATATCATTGCCTGATAAATATTTCAAGCACAAGCTCATATGATTTGGGATTCCACCATTGGGAAAGTGATTTTACCACTTTTCTTTTTGAGTCAGGTAGTGTATAATATGGAAAACGGCAAAAGGAGGAATGCTATGGAATCCTTTAGCAAGAAAGAATAGCTGGACTTAAAGCTACCCAGTGAGAGTGATTCTGTAAGTGATCAGCAGCGGATCCTTTTGGAATTGGGGGAGTTGGGATATGAACAAGTGATCTTTCCGCTCCCTGTTCTGCGGAAGCTGTATCCCTTGTGGCGGGAAGCTGATTTCAAAATAACGGTATCTCTCGCATATAGAGAAACCCACTGGGTTTTGACAGACATTGAAGCCGGAGATCAACGGCACAATCATTACGCTTTAGCTGTGGATTATGGTTCTACCACAATCATCATGCAGCTGGTGGATATGAATTCCGGCACTGTGATAGGGGAAGAAAAGGCGATAAATGGACAGGTTGCCTATGGGACGGATATTCTTACCCGAATTACCTATGGCATAGAGTCGGCAGAAAATATGAAGAATCTGATGAGAGCAACGCAGAAAACCTTTCAATTTCTTTTGGAAGAGCTGACTGCATCCACCGGTATTCAAGCGAGTGACTGTCCTGCTATGGTGCTGTCGGGAAATACCACCATGATCCACTTCCTTCTGGGACTGAATGCATGGACAGTGTTTGCTTCTCCTTATGCCCCTGTAGCTTCTGATCCCGGTTTTTTCATGGGAGATGAGCTTGGAATTGGATTCCGAGGTCTTGTGTATATCATCCCTGCGGCTTCTAACTATATTGGAGGAGATATTGTCAGTGGTCTGCTGTCTATAGGGATTCACAAGGAAGATGGAATAGGACTGTTCTTTGATGTGGGCACCAACGGGGAATTAGTTCTGGGGAACAGTGAATGGATCATAGCCGGTGCCGGTGCAGCAGGACCTGCATTGGAGGGATATATCAGCAAATTCGGTATGCGTGCCGGGGATGGTGCCATTGACCATGTTTGGATCCGTGACGGCAAGCTCCAATATACGACCATTGGAGGCCATGCACCGAAAGGAATTTGTGGAAGCGGGATCATTGCCCTGTTAGCACAAATGCGCCTCCATGGCTGGATCGATATTGCAGGAAAACTCATTCCGGAGGCAACAGCGGATATTGTTTATTTGGAAGAGGAATCACAATATGGGGTTATTTATGCTCGAGGAGAAGAGTCAGCTATCGGCAGTGCCTTATATTTTGCACAAGGGGACATTGATCAATATTTAGATACAAAGGCAGCGGCTTATACCATGGTGGAATGTGTGCTGGAAACTGCAGGAATTACAGCTGAGGACCTGAGCCGATGCTATCTCTCAGGAGCATTTCCTGCTCATTCTGATTTGGAATCTGCCATTACCATCGGAATGTTTTTAGATATTCCGCGAGAGCACTATGAAGTAATTGCAAATACTTCTCTGGATGGAGCGAGAACGCTACTCTTGAATAGGAATGGCTTACAGGAAATCCATGAGCTTCTGGGAAAAATGTATTGTGTCCAGTTCGCTTCGGTGCCGGATTTTCTCATTCGTATGCAGGCGGCAAAGTTTATTCCCCATACGGATATGAAACGCTATCCCTCGGTTGCAGTAGCATTAAGAGCATAAAAGAGTGCTGCTATAAACAAATAAGAGACCGTCAGTTTCCACATGGACGCTGACGGTCATATTATCATCTTTGGATATCTGGGGAAACGGAGGGGAGGTTGCCCAGGTTGTTATTCTCACTGTCGTCGGGGATGGACTTGAGGTATTCGGTATCTCCACGATGGGCAATGCCGACACCGGCGATCCGACCCTGCTTTGCCATATCTACTGCTTGCTGTTTCGCTAAAATGGTATTATCAGAAAGCTGATACCCAGTGTTTCTGCCGCCCTCCTTTACTAGACCGACGATTCGCTTTGCATTGTTTTTGGCCTGCGGAATTTGATCCAAGGTTTGTTTTGCAAGTTCTTTCCCATCCATGATTATCACTCCTTTTGCGTAGTTTCTACTCTTAGACAGAAATTATGCGGCCTTTCCAAAGTGTGGAATGAAGTGGTAGCTTCTAAGGTTATTATGTTACGGCAGAACGGGGTGTCTGTTGATGGAATGTAAGATTGGATATATCTACTACATAGCCCTAACGGTGGCAAAAGATTCTGCTAAAGATTTGTGGCGGATTTACTCGGATAGGTTCTTCACTGTCTACTCACTTCTATGTACACTTAAGGCAAAAGTTGTAAATTTAATTTATATAGTTGTGTCGCCTATTGCGAAATTGATTATAAGGGGGTATAATATTAGTAACAATCCTTTAGAGCATGGTATGGATTAGGAGAGCTTTGCTTAGCTTATAGAGAGGTACAATATGAAAAAGAAGAGGAATAAGAGAATTAAGATTGTCGGAAGAAGTTCCTTTGTATGGTACAATGTGCTTATGTTTGGTATCCTGTTTGGCTCATTGGCTTTTTCCATTGTAGATAAGTGTCAAAAGGTTATTCCCAGCCTTGAAAACTACGAAGATGCCATTGGCGTTGCGGCTCAGATTATTACCGGAATCGCTTCTTTGGTTGTTTCAATAATTGGAATTGCTATTTCTTTGCAAAATGAAGATTATTTCGGCGTAAAAATAACCAACCTTTATGCGCTTAGAGTTTCGAAGCACTATTCTATTTTGGAAATCATTGTCGCATCAATCTTTCTCTGCATATTAGAGCTTGTGTTTTATATGCTTGGGTTGACTATAGCAGCTATAGGCACTCTTGTGGTTACTCTACTATTCCTGCTGCAAGTAGTACGCATTGAAATCCCTATTATGGCAAAGTACGAAAAGGCACTCTTGCAGATCCTAAAAGATAACCTTATTGTATGTTACATTAAGAAGTTGGAAGCACCGAAGGATCTGAAAGAGGCGTTAAAATACTTGCTTTACCGAAAGAATCTTAAAGAGCTATATCAAGTATTCAAAGATGATCACGACGATCAGTATAACAAGTATCTTCTGTTCAAATTGTTAGAATTTCAGCAAGATTTGGCTTTCGAATTAAAAAACAACTACGATGAAAGTCAACAGCGTATTATTGGTAGCAGCTTGTTAGATAATGTTTTGGATATTGTATTCCGGCATATAGAGGTTACCGATGGCGTTTACGAAGAAATCTACAAGAATAAGCATTTACTGACACGTGTTTTGTTCAGACTTCATGAGTTAGAAAGCACTCATAATAAATTGCTTTATGGGGTTAGTAGACTGTTCCACTATGTGTCATATTCAAGCAAAGATAAAAAACCTGAAGATCGATTCGTTTCTTCCATTTTGATTATTCTTGTTAGCGAAACTGCTAAGAAAAAGGACTTTAGTATCATTAAAGTGATCCGACAGGTGCTCTCTTCATCCGCGTGGTGTTTGAGACAGAATTCTGCAGATTTAGATGTATTTGTGGTGATAAGTCTATGCTTATACTATCTCTGTTATTTAGATTCTGATGTTCCTACAGATCTTAAAGAGGCAATTCTTGCGTTTATCAACGAGGAAGGAATGGTTGAAGAAGAAACCAGGATTAAATCATGGAAATCATTATTTGCGAATGCGGCTGAAGAATTTCATGTTGACTATCATAATTACCTTTCACTTGCAATGGAACATTCGCACAATATGGAATACTGGCTGTTTGGTTCCGATGGAAAGAATGTTATTTTAGAACCTGGCTATTTAACAAAATGGTATCTAACCAATTTGTTTAGCAGCCATACATTCCGCAAGTTTGACTATTCCTCTTTATTAAAGGGAAATGAAGAAATGAAACACCACCTTAAATCGTTTGGAGACAGTTGCTTTGATGATAATAAGCAATTTACACCAACAGACGATATGATTCAGATTGTAAGTTTCTATGGAGAGGCGTCTCGTGCTTTTATAAGGTTTAGAACATTTGAAGAACGATATCATGCTTTCTTTGAGTTTGTAAACCAAATAAAAGTTGAGGAGTTGATGCATGATACCACTCTCGCTTCCGGAATTAATACAGCAGAATTTTCTAAGAAGATTCGCAATGGTATGGAAATGGAGATACATAGCGAATGGGGCTATGATCCGCAAATTATAATCACCAATGCAGAACGTTACTTCTCCTTTTTTCTGGAGTTGTTCCCGGATGCATGTAATTTTGAAGAAAGTATTATTGACTGTTGCCAAAGATGCCTCCTTCAAGATATTAAAAAAGCTGTTCAACGAACAGTACTGTACAATGACGAGCACTTTGAATCAAGAATACATGACATGCTTTATAAAAAGCTAAGGTACATTACCGGAAGCACAAAGAGTCTAATTCCTAATTTCTACATCCATGATGAGTCGATAAAACAGCTATTTGTCAATGTCTGCAATCCCCTCGAGGAAATTAAGAGTAAGTTTTTAGGAATGCATGCAGTTGTAACTGATGATGGATTCCGCTTTAACTGCTGTATAGATAAAGTTGAATTTAGAAGTCTGGGCCAGGAAGAGCTGGCACGACAGGTTTCAAGATATCAACGGGCAGACGGACAATATGTATTTCACGGAACATTTCTCCCACAAGAGGAAATTACCAATATCATCAAAGAGAAATTCACAATACTAACCATTGTTTTTCGCCATCAGGTTATTTCCTCCGAAGACAGCATCTATGAGCTCAGACCCTACTCCTCCGGACCGGAAGAGGAATGAACAAAGGTAATTAAAAAAGTATAATAGAAGTAGGCTACTCACAATGCTATGATCCCCCTAAAGTAGACATTGGAAACACCCAAAGTCTATTTTAGGGGGATATTCGGTGCGGGCGAATCTCAGGACGCATTGGAATGGAACGATATACGAATAATATGGGTAAATCTGTTCGCAAATATAGATTAACATTAATTCTTACGAATAAATTGACGACTTGATCACCCATTTTCTTCGTGTTATTATATAAACACGAAAGGATGGTGTAAAGAATGACCACAAAGGAAGAGCAACAATTTGTTTTGAAGTATGTCAATGCTTCGTATTATGATCACAGCAAACTTCTCAAATACCTCAGTATGCATAAGATAGTAGGAAACGAAGTTTTTGCTTATTGTGATAAGCGGATTAATCGTGAAGGCAGTCCAACATATTCAAATTGGTTGGACGATGAAAGTGGGCATATGCCTTTGTCTGTTCCGGAGTTTGTGAAGCGTGTGCCTTTTTACTTTTATACAGGAAATGTTGAAGCAAAGGACGCAGACAGCATAGGATCTCTTCACTGCATTTTCTCTGCATGTTGTAAAAGGATATTAGATGCTGAAATTGATATAGAGAAGATTTATTCTGATTTGGAATATGCGTTTTATCACCTGAATTTGCCTCTTAAAAAAATATTTAACTATTGGATTAGCCAGTTTGGGATAATCTCGGGCGATGGATTTCTTCAATGGTGTCACTATTTGCATTTATGCGAGCAGTTCGGTACTCCTGATTATTTTCCGGATAGATTCATAACATCGTATAATAGGCTGTTGGAGCGAGCGGGATTAAATCCAATTGTATATGAAATATGTGATTTCGGTTTTTGCGAGCCTTTTAGGCGGGACGGCAAAATTATTGAATTTTGGGGAAAGTTTCCTTGTGATGAAAACGGAACGCCCATTATGAAATGGATTGGTATTAAGGCTACAGATATTGTGAAATGTAGTTGTGACTGTGAAAAGTCAAAGCACGGGTATTTGCGCCTTGAAATTTCCCCTAAAACGGTTATTCATGTTTTGAACTTCTATAATAGAGATAGCCATTGTCCAGACGAATGGTACCAAGTATACGCTGGCCCTTTAACTAT
Organism: Faecousia sp.; assembly: GCA_045595645.1. GTDB lineage: Bacteria > Bacillota > Clostridia > Oscillospirales > Oscillospiraceae > JAZOXB01. Next base: position 514 of record JAZOAV010000229.1, on the reverse strand, counting down.
GAATTTCGATCATACTGTATTAAAGACATATCGACGAATGATAGGATATAGCCAAGAGTCAGTGGCATTGGCCATTGGAACTACGGTAAGGACTTAGCAAAAGTGGGAGTCAGGGGAAACCACTCCGAATGGTCATTATTTAATACGACTTATAAACTGGCTGAATATACCTAATGTTCAAGATGTTATTGAATATACGGAACCACTCTGACTTTTATTGAAGCATAGCATTATAAGAGCGAAGATTCTTTGCGTTTTATAGTGACACGAAAGGGCACTTCTCTTTGGAACTAACCCACCACAATTTATGTGCGATTGAGCAAAACCGTTCTCCCTTCATGAGGGAGGACGGTTTTTGCGCCAAAGGGTATATTAAGGAACCTCTGATTAAATTAACACTACCACATAGGTTCCGGATATGGTATAATAAATCCATCAAAACAATGGTGGTGCAACACAATGAAACAAGAAACATTCACAGACATCGAGTACAGCTTCCGCAAGAAGAAAACCA
>JAZOAV010000228.1:0-3117 GCA_045595645.1 Faecousia sp. | reverse complement strand
ACTCGGCAAACGAAGTGCCGATTGTGCCAAGGCGTTGATTTTTGTCACTACACGAATGTCCTCGTACCAGACCTTGGAGGCGAATTCGATGCCGTTGTCCGTAAAGAGGCTGCGCCGATAGGCACGGTTCCACGGAGCCATAATGCCGAAAAAGAGCTCCGGATGGCTTTGGGCGTTGCACAGCTCTCCGCAGGGAACGAGCTCATGCAGCTCTCCATGGGGCTTGCCTTCTTTTTCTACCTTTGCACCGAAGAGGTAGAGGTCGGCGGGCTGCTTCCTGATGGCTTTTTGTAAATCCTCCAGCAAATTGGCGTCCCAATAGTCGTCTCCGTCCAAAAACAGGATATAGTCGCCTTTTGCGAATGCGATACCACGATTGCGTGCGGCACCTGCTCCGCTGTTTTCCTGATGAAGGGCGCGGATCTTATCGGGATAGCGGGCAGCATAGTCATCACAGATGGCACCGCTGTTGTCCGGTGAACCGTCGTCAATGAGAAGCAGCTCGTAGTCCTGAGAGCTTTGCGCCAGCACGGAGCCGATACTCTTGGGGAGGTATTCGGCAATATTATAAATCGGTACAATGATACTGAAGGTGGGCATGATACCACTCCTTTCCTTTGTGCTTATTATACCTTATTTCGTTGGGAATTGCAACTGTAGAAGAGGTGAAAGCTGTCTGCCCTCTAAGGCTTCTTTTAACGCTTGGGGCAGGAGAGGAAAGTTGGCGACCAAGCTGTAGGGCTTGCCGTCAGGGTCGTCTTGGGAGAAGGGGACAAAATAATAGTGCTTGCGGTTCAGGAGCTTGCCCAGATTTTCCGCACTTCCGGAAAGCCCGTCGTTGGTGGAGATGGCAAGCAGAACAGGGCGAGCGTTGCGCAAATGGGCTTTGCAGGCAAAGCTGACGGCAGAATCGGCAATACCGTTTGCCAACTTGCCCAGGGTGTTTCCCGTGCAGGGCGCAATGACGAGGGCATCTAACAGACGGCGTGGGCCGAGGGGTTCGACTTCTGCGAGGGTATGGAGGATGGAGTGGCCGCAGAAATCCTCGATTTCTCTGCGAAAGTCCACTGCTTTTCCGAAGCGGGTGTCTGTGCTGTAGGCGACTTCTGAGGCGATGGGGATGATGTTGTAGTCCGTCAACTGCTTCATGGTGTCAATGGTTTTGCGAAAGGTGCAAAAGGAACCGCAAAGGGCAAAGCCGATAGTGGGCTTCATGGATAAGCCTCCTTTTTTAGAATACTTTTGGCATAAATCAGACCGGCGGTTTTGGGAGCGTATTTCCCCGGCAGACCGCCGGCAGGAAGTGCCTGCAGACCGAGGCGCGCACATTCTTCCATGGAAAAGCCGCTGCGGGATGCCAGCTCCAGCAGCACACTGGTCTTAGGAAGCTCTGCGAGCTGTTGGTTTGTGAGCACCTCGGCGGGAACAGTGTTGAACAGGAAATCATAATGGGACAGACCATGGTGATAGAAACCTGTTTCCTCAGAACGCAGTCCAAGGGCTTGGGTCATGGCCTGCTGCCCTTTTTTGCGGGAGCTGAGGGTGACGGCTGCTCCCAAATCCCGCAGTCGCAGTGCCAGCAGCAGACCGATGCGTCCGGCTCCGATGACCAAACAGGCAGAGCCGTGAAGCGTGATAGGGGAATGGCAAATTGCCAGTGCAAGAGCCCCCTCTGCTGTGGGAACGGCGTTTGCGGTAGTCAGTGGTTCCGTGTCGTATAGGTCGATGACCTCGGCACCTGTGGCAGAAAGAGCATCCCGCTGTGATTCCAGCAGACCGCCGTAGACACGGCTGTTTTCGTGGAGTAGGGGTAAAAGAGTGGAAAGGGGAATGGGCTCCTGCGCCCGAATACTGCCCCCCGCAAAAGAGGGGAAGGGTAAAATAACACGGTCCAGAGGCTCTTGCGGTGTCGTGTCCGGCATCTGCGGAACACGAAAGGTCTGAATGCTATGGCCGGCACTTTGCAGAGCTTGTGCGGTATAGAAGGAGCGGGCATCGCCGCCGAAGATCCAAAACATAGGGACACCTCCGCTCCATGTTATGCAAATTTTTCCTTCTCGGTGAAAAACAGTTGTCAAGCTGTGGGATTTGCTGTATAATAAAATCAGAAAGAGAGGAGATGCACTATGGAAAAGGGTTTTATCCAGGATATGCTGGATGTGAAGGTGCTGATTTTGTACATTATGAATCGGGTCATGTACCCCGTCGATATTCAGAAACTCTACGAGCTGGCCTACCAGGATGACAAGCTGAGCTATTTCGACTTGGCACAGGCGGTGCCTGAGATGGTAGAGAGCGGACATCTGCTGGAGCTGGAGCCCGGACTGTTTGTTATTACGGAGAAGGGACGGGAAGCCTGCGCCGTGACGGAGGATGCCATTGCTTATCCTGTGATGCAGCGGGCGTTGGCTGCTGTTGAGGGCTTTAATCGGCAGGTGCGCCGCAGTGGATTCGTCAAAACCGCTGTGATTCCCAGAGAGGGCGGCGATTATTCTGTGATGCTGACTCTGTGTGACGATATGAGTGATTTGATTCGTTTGGAGCTGATGGCCCCCACCCAAAAACAGGCATATCGCCTCACCAGAGCCTTTTCTGACAAGGCCGAGGAGGTCTACCGCCTTGTAATGGATAAGCTTTTAACAGATTTGCACGAAAATACTTGAAATTTTCAAAAGACTGTGGTATAATATGATCAGCAAAACCCCTATATCACGAAAGGAGCGACTACCATGAGATTTCAATTTACTGAGAAGAAAGTCAGCCTACCCGCCAATGTCCATGCTTATGCCGAGAAGAAGGTAATGAAGCTGGAACGCTTTTTCCAGGATAATGCGGAGGCCCTTGTCGCCTTTTCTGTAGAAAAGGACCGTAATAAGGTAGAAATTACGATTCACGCCGCGAACACCTATTTCCGTGCCAGCGAGTCCACTTCCGATATGTTTGCCTCCATCGACGCCGCGGTAGCTACCATGGAGCGCCAGATCCGGAAAAACAAGACCCGCCTTGCCCGCCGTCTGCGGCAGGATGCCTTTACCCGTACGGTGGAAGAGACTTCCTTTGCCGAGGAGGAGAAGGAAGAGGACCTGCGCATCGTCAGGGTCAAGCAGTTCTACTTTA
>JAZOAV010000227.1:0-6566 GCA_045595645.1 Faecousia sp. | reverse complement strand
TCGCGAACAAGAAGAAGTAAGGAGGGTAATGTAAATGGCAAAGGCTAATGCAAAGAAAGTTATCAAGCGCCGTCGCGAGCGCAAGAACATTGAAAAAGGCGCCGTTCACATTCGCTCCTCTTTCAACAACACAATGATCACTGTAACCGACCTTCAGGGTAATGCTCTTTCTTGGGCATCCTCCGGCGGCCTCGGCTTCCGTGGTTCTCGTAAGTCCACCCCGTATGCTGCACAGATGTGCGCAGAGACTGCCGCTAAGGCAGCCATCGACAACTGCGGTCTGAAGACTGTAGAAGTCTACGTTAAGGGTCCCGGCCAAGGCCGTGAAGCTGCCATCCGTGCACTTCAGTCTGCTGGTCTGGAAGTCGTCTCCATCAAGGATGTCACCCCCATTCCTCACAATGGCTGCCGTCCTCCCAAGAGACGCCGCGTCTAATTCACTAAGGAGGAAACATTAGAATGGCAAAGAATACTCAGCCCGTTCTCAAGCGTTGCCGCACTCTCGGCGTTTCTCCTGCCGCTATGGGCTATTCCAAGACTTCCAACAAGAACCCCGGTGGTCAGAGAAGACCAAAGAAGTCCGAGTACGCAATGCAGCTCACTGAGAAGCAGAAGGTCAAGTTTGTTTACGGCATCCTGGAAAAGCAGTTCCGTATGTACTACGAAAAGGCTGCCCGTGCCGAAGGTAACACCGGCGAAGTCCTGCTCAGCCTGATTGAGCGCCGTCTGGACAATGTCGTGTACCGCCTCGGCTTCGCTGCTACCCGCCGCGAGGCCCGTCAGCTCGTCAACCACGGCCACTTTACCGTGAACGGCAAGCGTGTCAACATTCCCTCCTACATGGTTAAGAATGGTGATGTCATCGCTGTGTGCGAAAAGAGCTGCTCCAACAACCGCTTCAAGAAGCTGAAGGAAGACGATGCTTTCATCGCTGCTCCCAAGTGGCTTGATCGGGACAAGAACACCCTGACCGGTAAGGTTATCGCCCTGCCCACTAAGGAAGATATCGACTTCGAAATCGCTGTGCATCTTATCGTCGAGTTGTACTCCAAGTAATGCTTTACCCTCGCTATTGGTAAGCTGATTTAGAAAAGCAACCACTGATTTAATTTCATAAGGAGGGTATTTATTATATGGTAGAAATTGATAAGCCGCGTATCGAGTGTATTGACTCTCCCGAAGATCTGTCTCATGGGGTATTCTATGTAGAGCCTCTGGAACGGGGCTATGGTACCACTCTTGGTAACTCTCTGCGGAGAATTCTCCTGTCCTCTCTGCCCGGCACCGCCGCAACCTCCATCAAGATTGCAGGCGTGCAGCACGAGTTTTCCACCATTCCCGGTGTGAAAGAGGATGTTACGGAGATCGTCCTGAATATCAAGAGATTGATCTGCAAGCTGAACTGTGACACAGTTAAGACCGTGTATATCGATGCCTCCGGTGAGTGCGAAATCACTGCCGGAGATATCAAGGTCGATGATGAGGTTGAGATTCTGAATAAGGATCTGCATATCTGCTCTCTTGGCCCTGACGCATCTTTGAACATGGAAATCACCCTGAGCCGTGGCCGTGGCTATGTGTCCGCTGATCGAAACAAGACTCCTCAGACACCCATCGGTGTCATTCCTGTGGACTCTCTGTATTCTCCTGTCTATAAGGTCAACTATACGGTTGAAAACACCCGTGTTGGCAATATGACAGACTTCGATAAGCTGACATTGGAGGTTTGGACTGATGGTACCACCTCCGCCAAGGACGCCGTTTCCATCGCTGCGAAGATCCTGACTGAGCACCTGAGCCTGTTCACGGATCTGTCCCAGAGTGTGGCTGCACAGTCCATCGTCCGTGACAAGGTCAAGGACGAGGATCCTCCCGCTCTGAAGCTGACCATCGAAGAGCTCGATCTGTCCGTCCGCAGCTTCAACTGCCTGAAGCGCGCCAACATCAACACCGTTCGGGACTTGATTGCCAAGACTCCCGAGGAGATGATGAAGGTTCGCAACATGGGCAAGAAGTCCTTGGACGAAGTGCAGAACAAGCTGGCAATGATGGGTCTGTCCTTAGCCACCGAAGAGTCCGGCAACAACTAATTATAATTCTCGGAATCCCGTTTACCTTTTAAGAAGGAGGAAATACGAATGTTTGGAACCCGCAAGCTGGGCAGAACCAGCGATCAGCGTCGTGCCATGCTGCGTCAGCTCACCACTGACCTGCTGGAGAACGGCAAGATCGAGACCACCTTCTGCCGTGCAAAGGAAGTACAGCCCGTTGTGGAGAAGATGATCACCCTCGGCAAGAAGGGTAACCTGGCTGCTTACCGCAGAGCTCTTTCCTACATCACCAAGGAAGATGTTGCTCATAAGCTGTTCAAGGAGATCGCTCCCAACTATGCTGAGCGCAATGGCGGTTATACCCGTGTCATTCGCACCGGCGCACGCCGCGGTGACGCTGCCGAAATGGCCATCATCGAATTGGTGTAATTAAAATAGAAACGAGACTGCCCTCGGGTAGTCTCGTTTTGCGTTGTGCCGCTCCACCTGTTTGCAGCTCGTAGCATCCTTGCCGCACCTTCGTCGCTGAAAAGCTTTTCGACATGAGCATCCGAACGGCTCCAAAAGAGAGGCTGCCGCAGTCTTTTGCATTTGGCTTTGGGATACAACGGGCGTGCAGGAAAAGGTTGGGTATTTGTACCGAATCCACACCTTTTGTAGAAAATAAGGAATTTGTCTATTTTTTGGAAGTAACTGTTGACAAATCGAATACTCCGTGATACGATGTATTACACGAGAGGAGGTATAGAATGGATATTCAGCTGAAACGCGGGCTCTTGGATGTTTGCGTATTGGCGGCAATCAAGAGCGGGGATTCCTACGGTTACAAGATCATTAAGGACATGAAGCCCTTCATTGCGCTTTCCGAATCGACCCTATATACCATTTTGAAGCGCTTGGAGACGGCAAGTATGCTAACCGTTCACACAGCCGAGCATGGCGGCAGGCTCCGAAAATACTATCACATTACCCCCGAAGGATTGAAGCGTATTGAGGAGTTCAGGGACGATTGGAAGGAGATCGTATCCATTTATCAATTCGTAACGAAGGAGGATGCTTGCAATGGGTAAGCAGGAATTTCTTACACAACTGCGTAAGGGCTTGCAGGGCTTGCCGCAGGAGGACATCGAAGAACGCCTGACATTTTACAGTGAGATGATCGACGATCGGATGGAAGAAGGGCTTTCGGAGGAGGAAGCAGTTTCTGCCACGGGATCGGTAGAAGAAATCGTCAGACAGATTGTGGGCGACACGCCTCTTTCAAAACTCGCCAAAGAAAGAATCAAATCAAAACGGCGGCTGAAGACATGGGAAATCGTTCTTTTGGTGCTTGGTTCACCCATATGGATTCCCTTGGGAATTGCGGCAATCGCTGTAGGGTTCTCTCTGTATGTTTCGATTTGGTCCGGAATCATTTCTTTGTGGGCAGGCGTTGTCTCGCTGATGGGCTGTGCCATTGGCGGCATTGTTGGGGGAATTGCCTCTTTTTGTAGTGGCGATACGCTCACAGGTGTGGCGGTGCTTGCCGCAGGACTTGTTTGTACAGGTCTGTCGATTCTTCTCTGTCTCGGGTGCAACGCTGTAAGCAAGGGTATTCTAATTTTGACACGGAAATTTGCGGCTTGGGTCAAGGGCTGCTTTATGCAAAAGGAGGACGCATCATGAAGAAAGCAACGAAATTATGGCTGATTGTAGCAAATGCCCTTATAGTGGTCGGGCTGTTGCTGCTTGCATCGGTATTGACAGCATGTCAATGGGAGGTTTCTGATTTGGAAAATGGTAATTTTGTAACGAACATCTATGAGATCCATGAGGATTTCAGCAATCTGTCCGTGAATATCGACACGGCGGATATCATTTTGGTGCAGTCTGAGGACGGAGCCTGCCGTGTAGAATGTTATGAACACGAAAAAGAAAAGCACAGCGCAGCCGTTCAGGGGGATACGCTTGTCATCAAATTGGTAGATGAAAGGGCTTGGTATGACTACATCGGCATCATCTCTAAGAGCCCGAAAATCACGGTCTATCTGCCCGAAACGCAGTATGCCGCGCTGTCTGTTAGTGCAGACACGGGAGATATTGAAGTCCCTGCGGGATTCCATTTCGAGAGCGCAGATCTATCCACCGACACGGGCAGTATTGATTTTTGCGCCTCCGCTTCAGGAGCTGTGAAAGCGGAAACGGACACCGGCAGAATTACGATGGACCATAGCTCCGTCGATTCCCTCGATCTGTCTGCTTCCACGGGCAGGATGACGGTGTCCGATGTGAGCTGCGTTGGGGACATTCGCCTCCAAATTTCCACGGGAAAAACCGATTTGACCAATATTCGATGCAAGAAGCTTACATCCTATGGAGATACCGGAGCTATCTCACTGCGGGATGTTGTAGCCACAGAAAGCTTTTCGATTAAAAGGGACACTGGCGATGTCCGTTTAGATGCCTGCGATGCCGCTGAAATTTACATTGAAACCGATACGGGCGATGTAGAAGGCAGCTTGCTGAGTGATAAGATTTTCTTTACGGTAACTGACACAGGCCGTGTGGATGTGCCCCAGAGCATGAGCGGTGGAAGATGTGAAATTCGTACCGATACAGGCGATATCAGGATCAGTGTGAAGCATTCCTGATGGTAGGGCAGGGGAGTTGCTCTCTGTGCGACACCCCAAAGTCCGGCTCAATCCGGCATGAATAGCAATGCAACATATAGACGAGCGGCGATAAGTGTGCTATAATGTAAACATAGATGAAAGGGAGGTGGTTCCATTGGAAGACAAAGGTCATTCTTTTGGTGCATATTTTAAGCGGGCGACCAGTCCCTTGGTGGTGCTTTCCATCTTACAGGAGAAACCTATGTATGGGTACGAGATTTCCTCTGAGATGAAGCGGCGCAGCAATGGGAGATTCACCATTGCGGTACTCTACCCTGTGTTGTATCGCTTGGAGGAGCAGGGCTTTGTAGAAACAGCGGGAACAGAGGTCATTGACGGAAGGGCAAGAAGCTATTACCGTATTACGGAAGCGGGGCGCGGCCATCTTCATAAAAGCCTCGACGAATTTATGGAGCTTGCTGCCGTGTTTGCGGAAATGACAAGAGGAGAGAGAATGAATGGAGCATAAAAATCAAGCCGCATTAGAAATGTACTGCTATGAAGTCGGCAAACATCTCGTATGTAAAAAGTCCACAAAGGAACGCTTGCTTTCCGCGCTGTGCGAGGAATTGATAGATACGGCACAGGGCTGTAGCAGCTATGAAGAGCTGACCGCACAGATCGGCGCGCCGTCGGAAACGGCAAGGAATTTGCAGGAGACGGTGAGCGATCAGGAATATGCGGATGTATTAAAGACGGCTCGACGGAATCGCCGTGTTGTAATTCCTGCGATTGTTATTGTGAGTTTGTTCCTAATTGCTGGGATGCTAATTTATGTGCATCACCTTCGGAATGTCGCGCCGGTTTACTATACTACAGAAATACGAGAAGGACCGAAAGACTCTCCGGACGTTATATGGGTAGACTAACTGTTCAGTTTTAGAAATATTAAAAATGGAGGAAACTGCTGTGAGGAAAGTATTATCGTTCATCCTTTGCGCTATCCTTATGTTTAGCGTAATGGGGATAAGCGCCGCATCTGCTAAGACAGAAACATTACAGACTGAAAAAATTGTATTTTCAGATGGGAGCTATTGCATTACAACTATCGAAGAGTTGTCTGTGAATGAAAACAGCAGGGGACAGGCAACAAAAACGGGCACAAAAACGAACTACTACTATAACGGAAATGATGAGCTTCAATTTTATGTTGTCGTCCAAGGGACGTTCAAATACGATGGAACAACGGCAACGGCAACGGATTCCCATTGTGGTTATTCCATAATAAATACCGAATGGAGTTTTGTTACGGGCCGTTCCAGTGCTGCTGCGAATAGAGCAATGGCGTCTTGCACCTTCTACGAACCATTTTATGGGAATAAAACCCTTTCTGTCGCACTTTATTGTTCGCCGACAGGAGTGCTGTCTTAAAGCTCGGTGAAGCATTTCTTTTTGCGTTGCCTTTCTGATAGAAATCAAACATTTCTATTAGAAAGCAGTATCAAAAACATCCTCTCCGCATCCGTCGGAGGGGATGTTTTTGTCGAAATATCAAGCAAATTACTTGTATAGTATTGACATATATAAAAGTGCGTGGTATTATAAACTTGCACCAAGCTTCTGCTCTCTTTGGGGAGTGCGAGTTGAAATTGAGCGGTCTACTCAGCTAAGGAAGCTTTGCGTACACAGAAGGGGGCGGCAACATCCCCCCGCCGCCTCCTTTCTTACTCTAAAAATAAAAGATCTGATACCGAGTTTCTTTAAAAAGACCTGCTAACAAAATTCAAGGGTGAATTTTAGAAAAATTGAGAATTTCTTTGTGACGAAAAATGGTCGCACTTAATCAAGCCGCTTTGCGTTTCTTTTTCAAACGGCGGCGATCCAAGAAAATTCAACAAGTGTTAGGCTTCTTCTAAAGCGTCCA
>JAZOAV010000226.1:0-4208 GCA_045595645.1 Faecousia sp. | reverse complement strand
CACATAGAGCCTATCTCAGCGATACTAACGCCCTGACCTTTACAGCAACGGACAGCTATTTAGGCGACTTGGCAAGTCCCGTCACTCCTTGGGTGGGTAAAACCCTTGACCTTGGTTCCAAGGTCGGCATGAAGTTCGTGTTCAATGCCAAAAATTACGATGGCGACATGGACAGCCTGTCCATGCAGGTTTCCTACGCGGGCAGTAACGGCGAAACCAAGACTGTCACCCTGACAGGCGCAGAAGCCTACAATGCCGCAAACGGCTACTACAGCTTCACCTTCTACGGCTTGCTTGCCTCCGAGCCTCGCACCATTGTGGAGGTCGCAATCTACGAAGGCGATATCCAGCTCAGCGAGACCCTCCGCTACAGTGCCGAAACCTACGCCTCCAAAACCGCCGGTACAGCCCTCGAACCCCTCACCCGCGCCCTGTTCGCCTATTCCGACAGTGCAAAGGCATATTTTGCAAAATAACGCGTTCTTCCTTCCGTAAAGCTCGTAGGGGACGATGTGGGCATCGTCCCCTACAGCAAAATAAGGAGCTGTCTCTTTTTGTGAGAGACAGCTCTTTGATTATTCAGGCAGCGATATGGTTACCGTGGAGGTTTTCTGATCGCGGTAATAGGTCAAGCGCAGGGAGTCTCCCGTGATGGAGGCCAAAAGGCGGTCGGCCGTTTTCAAATCCGGCGTAGGCTCGTCGTTGATACTGACCAAAATATCTCCCTCTCGAAGTCCGGCGGCATAGGCGTGACCATCAGAGGCAACGGCCTCCACAAACACACCGGCAGGGAGTGACCAATACCGCTGCTGGGCTTCGCTCAGCCCCGACAGCTCCAGACCAAGGCCGCAGGAATCGGTACAACGTTGTGGGGCAGCGGGAGTGTGCTCAAAAATCTGTGCCAAATTGTCACTCGTCTCTGTGGGGGCAGTTTGTTCCTCCTCGGAGATGAAATAGAGTGCAAAGACAAGCTGCGTGAGCAGAAACAGTCCCAGCAGAAGTGCGGGAAGATGGGAGGGTGCTTGCTCCGGACGGGAGCCTGTGCCGTAGGAATGGGATTGAGGGGACATACGCAGCCCTCCTTTCGGGATTACTTGGCATGAAGCGTAAAGATAAAGTTCGTCTGATTGTTGTGGCTGCTGACATAGACATCCTCGCCGTGAGCCAAAACGATGGTTTTGACGATATACAGACCCAAGCCCACGCCGTCACGGTCGGTGGAGCGGCTCTTGTCCGTCTTATGGAAGCGGTCAAAGAGCAGGGGTAGCTCCGCCGGAGGAATGGTGGGGCCGGTGTTGCCTACAGTAACGACGGCTCGGGGGCCCTGCCTCTGAATACGGATCGACAGCGTGCCGCCCTCGTCAATGAATTTGACGGCGTTATCCAGCAAATTATATAGTACCTGCGTCACAAGGTCGGCAGCGGCATGCACCGTCAGACCCAGCTCGGGCATATCAATATCCACATTGAGATTTTTGCGGTTGATGCGCTGTTCAAAGCTCAGAAGTGCCTGCCCTGCGCTTTCGCAGATGTCAAAATCCGACATCTTGTCAACAGGAATGCCCTGATCCCGCAGGCGGGACACATCCAGCATATTACGCACCAAGCGAGACAAGCGGCGCACCTCTGTGGAGACCAATTCCATATACTGGGGCTGTTTTTCTTCTGGAATGGTGCCGTCCAACATGCCGTCCAAATAGCCGGAAATGGTGGTCATGGGCGTTTTCAATTCATGGGAAACATTGGCAACAAATTCCTGCCGCACGGTCTCGGCGTGTTGCAGGCTGACTGCCATATTGTTAAAGGCAACAGCCAGCTCCTCCATCTCCTCGTTGCGGTGTCCCGTGGGAACACGGGTGGTAAAGTTGCCGTGGGCAATGCTGCGGGCAGCCATCGCCATTTCACGAATGGGCTTTGCCTCCCGCCGTGTAAAGAAGGGGGCGGTAAGCAGCACCAACAGCAAAACCGCCGCTGCAACGATGGCAAAAATCTGCAAGGATTTGGCAGACAGCTCAGCAACAGCTTCTGCCTTCGTGGACACCAAAATAATGCACAAAGGGGTTCCGTCGGAGAAGGTCACAGGCAGAGCCACGGCGATCCGCTCGTCACCGTAAATGCGGCCTGCGGCGGCATTTGCGGTCTGCATCCCCGAAAAAATGCGGGTAGCAGTGCTTTCGGGCAGACTGCGCTGTAAATGGCGGCAGCCCTGCATATCATTGGCGCAGAGCATGACCTCACCCGCGGGGGCACAGATAAGAATGTCCCGTCCCGAAGCCGTGGCAGCCACGGACAGATTGGTGCGGAAATCCCATGTAGCAAAGAAGGAATTGGAGTAGGCATCCACCAACACCGCCACAGAATCGGCGGTCTTGGCCAGCTTGCGTTCCTCCTCCTCTGTGAGTCGCTGCTCCAACAGGTCATGGGAGGCGATGCCTGTGATGAGCAAAGAGAGAGTGAGCAGACCGAGAATCAGGGCAAGCTGCCGCCGAAAGGTAGATTTCATTCCTTGACCTCGAACTTATAGCCCACGGACCAGACAGTTTTCAGCTCCCACTGCTCGGATACACCCTCTAATTTTTCCCGCAGACGCTTAATATGCACATCCACCGTGCGGGTGTCTCCAAAATAGTCGAAGCCCCAGACCTCGTCCAAAAGCTGGTTGCGGGTGTAGACCCGATTGGGAGAGGAAGCCAAATGGAACAGCAGTTCCATCTCCTTAGGGGGCGTTGCCACCTTTTTGTCGGCTACCGTCAGTTCAAAAGCATCCATATCGATGACCAAACGGTCAAAGGTCAAACGGCGCACGGTTTTGGCAGGCTCCAAACCGCTGCGGCGCAGCACCGCCTCAATACGAGCCAAAACCTCTTTCATTTCAAAGGGCTTTGTGATATAATCGTCCGCACCCTGCTTGAGCCCAAAGACCTTGTCCTCTGTTTCACTCTTGGCGGTGAGCATGATGATGGGCGTCTTGTCCTCGGCTCGGATGGCACGGCACACGCCCCAGCCGTCCATGCCCGGAAGCATCACATCCAGCAGAATCAAATCGGGTTTTTCCTTGTGGAATGCCTCCATGCCCTTGAGTCCGTCGGCAGCAATGCGCACCTCATAGCCGTCCTTTTCCAAATATAAACGCAGAAGGTCTGCAATGTTGTGGTCGTCTTCAATAATCAAAACGCTTCGTGCCATCGTTTTGGCTCCTTCCGTTTTTTCTATATTATATCGCAAAAATGGCATTTTGGGTGAACAATTTGTAAAAAAGACAGGAATTTGCTTTTTTCTTCGATTTGTCCTTGAAATTTTACCGTTCTTGTGGTAGTATTAGCTTGTATCATAGCGTGGACACGCTATAGCCTCTCAAGGAGAATTTACAATGACACATACCATAGCAGTTGCCGGTAAGGGCGGTGTGGGCAAAACCACCGTCTGTGGCATGATGATCGATGAGTTGATTCGCGAAGGTAAGACTCCCCTTTTGGTGGTGGATGCCGATGCCAACTCCAATTTGAACGAGGTTTTGGGCGTAGAAGTGGAGACCACTTTGGGAGCCATTCGGGAAGAAATGACCCGTGCGGCTGTGCAGGGCAATCTGCCCTCCAATATGACCAAGGCCGAATATGCTGAGTATCGTTTCAACTCCGCCTTGGTGGAGGAGGACGATTTTGATATGCTGGTCATGGGTCGCACCCAGGGGCAGGGCTGTTACTGCTTTGTCAACGGTGTGCTGAAAACCCAGGTGGACAAGTATGTCAACAACTACAAATACACTGTGATCGACAATGAGGCGGGCATGGAGCATATCGCCCGCGGCACTCTGCCTCATGTGGATACTCTGCTACTGATTTCCGATTGCTCCCGTCGGGGTATTCAGGCTGTCGGCCGCATTGCGGAAATGGTAAAGGAGATGAATCTCCGCCCCGGTAAGATGGGCCTGATCGTCAACCGTGCCCCCAAGGGCGAGCTGAACGAAGGCGTGAAGGAGGAGATCGCCAAGCAGGGCTTGGAGCTGATCGGTGTACTGCCTCAGGACGAGGCGGTCTACGAAGCCGACTGCGCCGGAGAACCCAGCAGCAAAATCCCCCAGAGCAGCCCCATGAAGGTAGCTCTGCGGAAGATCATGCAAGAGCTCGCACTCTAATTTTGTCACAAGCCACTGCAGGGCGGGCTTATGGTCCTGCCGAGACGGTGGGGGTATAAGCCCACCCTGCAGT
>JAZOAV010000225.1:0-6323 GCA_045595645.1 Faecousia sp. | reverse complement strand
CTGTAGCTGTCGGTTTTGGAGATATATTCTGCGCCATCCTTGGTCATATGCAGAACGGCATCTACCATATCGCCCATGCGCACAGCGGTAATGCCCGTGAGGGTGAAATAGTAATAGCTTCCGGTGAGAACAGGCTCAATTTCTACAGTGGTGGCTCCTGTTTGCACATTACCTTCGTACTCGGGCAGAATACATTCCAAATAATAGCTGTCGTAGCTTGCCAAGGCCGTGGCAGGCACGGCGAAGGTGATGGAGATATCGCTTGCCAAATTCAGGGTGTGGTAAATCTTAATGCTTTCCACGACTGTGGGGACAACGACTTCCGTGGCACCGCAAATACAGGTGCTGTCCGTAAAAGTGTGCGCTTCTGTAAGGGTGACATCACAACGGCTGCAATTTCCCGTGTGCGTGCCGTTGCCGTTGTTGCTGTAGCTGTAATCGTGACCCAAAGCAGCCACAGCCTCCTGTGCCACAAGCACGATCTTGCAAGCAGAGCAGTGAGAACCCTCGGTCAGACCGGATTCCGTGCAGGTGGCGGCAACAGCTGCATCGATGACAGCGGTATGGCCCGTTGCGGGAAGAACCGAGCTGCTCACTGTTTCACCGCAATCCGAGCAGATTACGGTGAGGGAGCCTGCTTCCTCACAGGTGGCGGGAACGAGGGCTTCCGTGGTGTTGTTGTGCAGACAAAGCTCCGTGGTGTAGAAGGTGCACAGCTTTCGACTGTCCTTGCGGTACAGACAAATGCTTTGGTAGAGAGAAGAAGTGCTGTTGCTGTAAATAAATTTCCGCTGTGTGGAGGCGTAGTAGCGGAGGGTAGTGCCGCCCGTGGCGGTGATCAGAACCGTACCATCGGCATTCATGCTAAGCTTATTGACATAGGCGGTCGTGCCGGATACGCTCAGGCCGCTGTTTGTGGTAGTGTTGCCGATGTAGAGGTTGGCGGCAGTCAGGATGGAGTAACCCGTTGAGCGAGGCGCGATGGTCACACGATAGGCATCGGCACTTTCGGCTGTGATGCGCTCGTTTTGAATCGCGACTGCCTTGTAGTTGTTGCGCACATTGGGCGAGCTGAGAGAGCCGTCAAAGATATAGCCGCTTGCTTCATAGACGATGACATAGTCTCCTGACCAATCCGAAGGAGCGGTGGTCAGCTTTACATAGTCGGCTGTTTCGTCTATGACCTCTTTGCTGTAGGAGTAGAGTGCGTAGAAATAGGTGCTTTTGTCAGCGGTGTAGCTGCTGCCTGCTGTGTAATAGTCAGGAAGGAAAGAGCTGTCGGATACTTGCTCTGTACACCAACCTATGAATTCATACCCCTCCGGTGCGGAGGAAGAAGGCAATGTGAAGCTGTCACCGGCATAGCCGCTTATGGAAGTGCCATCGGAGAAGGTGAGGGTAACGGTGCTTCTGGGTATGAAATTGATGCGAATCCAGCAATCGGATTTGGCAGTGACGGTAAATACATTGCCCTCCTGCACGACGGTAGCCCGTCCTGAGAGAAGGGTGTAGCCACTCACCTTATAGCCTTCCGCAGGGACGGCGGTGATAACATTGTCGTTCACGGTGATGCTACCGTAGTTGGAGTTGTTAGTGGTAACCTTGATGGTATGGTTCACATTTGCCGCTTCGCCGGAGGGAGTGACCATATCCTCGGGAGGCGTTTGATTGAAAATCAGCCAAGCAAATTCAGGGTAGTCAATGAACACATTTCGGTTGCCTTGCACATTCTCTGTCTGGTCATTGCGACCCATTTCCCAACTGTCTACAGGATCCAACTCGCACCAACGCAGGAGGGTTTCCAAATCGTCGATGACGCGGATGCCGTTGTTTGTGCTGTCGTCGATGTCCTTGGGGGGCAGCTTGGAGCTTGCGACATCGCTGTAAAGATTGGGTTGCCCCCAGCGGCAGTAGACATACAATAAAATACGCGCCACATCGCCCTTCACATTGTCTTTGACCTCTAAAACCTTGGAAGCGTTGCTGTACCAAATGACGGGCTCGCCGGACACATAGCTGGTGGAGTAGCCGTAGATGTTGTCGACTACATCCGCGAAGGTGAAATTGTTCTTGGCAGAATTGACACTTTCGATGGAGGGGCGTAGGTGGTGCAAGTCGGCACCGCCATTCTTTTGGGAATAGGAAGCATTGGCTTTGGGCCAAACATGCTCCCGATTCATGGTGGCACTGATTTCGGTGCTGAGCTTGTCGGTGTAGAAATAGAGGTAGCTGCTGCTTCCGGCTTCTGCATCGGTTTTCAGCCAGTAGGTAGCAAGGGAATCGGAATAGTAGCCGGAGTATTGGGGATAGGTCTTTTGGGTGGAGGACATCAGCTCCTGCAGAGCATCGTACAGGTCATTGTCCTGCGTTGCGGCCCAGGAATCCGTGGGAGCGGAAACGCCACTCAAGGCAGACAGAATATCGTAAGTATATTCTCCGCTGTAGTAGGCTTCTGCCTGGGTGCTCAAGGCTGTACAGACCTCGTCTCGTACGCCGGTGTTTGCCTTCAGAGTGCCGGTGGCCGCTTGGATAAAAGACGGACACACCAGGGAGAGAATGAGCAGAATGAGAATACATCGATTAGCAATTTGTCGTAACATAGGCTTGCTCCTTTTTTAAATGGTTGAGGTAAAGTTTACCTAAGTATACCGAATTGAAAGGATTTTTGCAACAGGTATTCAACAAATTCCGCAGAATATTATACTAATTCTTGTTAAAAAAGTTTGAAAAACTTTTTATAGCACCGAAGGTGCGTCAAGAATTTATGAGACGGGATTTTGCAATTTTCTATTCCAAAAATTGCAAAATCGCAACGCTTTTTGCGTTGCCTTTCTGATAGAAATCAAACATTTCTATCAGAAAGTAGTATTAGTTTAAACAGTAGAAAATGGTGCTTTGAAAAAATATACAAAAAACAGAGGTGAAATTTTTAGATTTTGACGAAGTAAAAAAGACATATATTTTTTGCATTTTGTTATTTTTTTTGTATCCTGAAAGGATTTTTACTTGACTAATTTAAGAAATGTGGTAAAATATGGGTAGTATGCTGATTGTATAATTGGCGAAAATTTGAAATGGAGTTGAGTAAAGAAATGAAGAAGTACACCCAACGCACACTTTCGATGCTGTTAGTTTTGGCTTTGGTTGTGGGCATGTTTGCATCTATGGCCCTCACTGCCAATGCAGCGACCTACAACAGCGGCAAGCGCGGTACTGTCTGTACCTCCCTGTCCAGCAAGGCTAAGGCTTACTACACCGGCAGCTATACCTATGCAAAGCTGTCTGCAAAGTCCGGCAGCAGCCTGCGTACCGCTCTGCGTACCCTCATCAAGTCTGATTATAAGACTGTCGGTTACAACGGCCTGAGAACCTACATGAAGTATACCGACGCTTATCAGGGCAGCACTTCCAAGCTTATGCTGTTCTATTCCAGCGGCACCACCACCAGCTCCTGGGATTCCGGCAAGACCTGGAATCGTGAGCATATGTGGCCTCAGTCCTTGGGCGGCAATGCCGTGGAAGGCGACTTGGCTGCCATGCGTCCCGCTGACCCCACTGCAAACTCTTCTCGTGGCAACCACAAGTATGGTGAGGTTGCCAGCGGCTACAAAACTGTGAAGACCTCCTCTGCCAATGGCAGCAAGACCGCCGGCTATTACAAGAACAGCGAGTTCGAACCCCTGGACAATGTGAAGGGCGACTGCGCTCGTGTCGTGCTGTACGACTATGTCGTGGCTACCTCTATGAGCTCTGTTACCGTTGTCTTCGAGAGCGTTGACACTCTGCTGGCATGGAATAAGAGTGACCCTGTTGACACCTACGAAATGAGCCGTAACGACTCTGTTGAGTCCATTCAGGGCAACCGTAACCCCTTCGTTGACTATCCCGAGCTGGGCTGGCTGGTTCTGGGCAAGTCCATCCCTTCCGGCTTGACTACCCCCAGCAATGGTTCTTCCGCTGGCAGCTCCTCCGGCAGTTCCTCCGGTAGTTCCTCTTCCGGCGGATCTTCCTCCGGCAGTTCTTCCTCCAGCAGCTATGTTACTGTTAGCTTCACCGGTGCAACCGCATCTTCCATCACTACTACCAAGGGTGGTACCATCACTCTGCCCACTCCCACCAGCACTGCCTCCGGCTACACCTTCGTTGGCTGGACCACTTCCACCGTATCTTCCAGCACCAGTGCTCCCACCTATTACAAGGCCGGTACCACTGTCACCGTCAGTGGTTCTGTGACTCTGAAGGCTCTGTACAAGTACACCAGCAGCTCTTCCGGCAGCTCCAGCGGCTACTTCACCAAGGTGACCTCCAGCCCCAGCTCTTGGGCAGGCACTTACCTGATTGTTTATGAAGGCAGCAAGTATGTCCTTAACGGCAGCCTGACTTCTGTGGATGTGGCTTCCAACTATAAGTCCGTTTCCATTTCCAGCAACAAGATCTCTGCTACTACGACCACTCAGAACTATGCTGTGACCATCGCAGCCTACAGCAGTGGCTATAGCATCCAGACCGCCAGCGGTTACTACATTGGCCGTACCTCCAATTCCAACGGTATGAACACCTCCAAGACGACCAAGTATGTTAACACCATCAGCTTCGTTTCCGGCGGTACTGTGAATATCAAGGGCAGCGGCGGTGCGTATCTGCGCTATAACTCCACCTCCGGCCAGAACCGTTTCCGCTACTTCAAGTCCAGTACCTACAGCAGAATGAAGGCCATTTGCCTGTATAAGCTGGGCACCACCACTACTTCCTCCGGCAGCAGCACTACCTACTACACCACGAATCCCTGATTCGAGTGAGAAATTTATGCAAAGAAATGCAGCGGCAAGGGAAACCTTGCCGCTGCTTCTTGTTCGGGATAAATTGCTTCAGTTCTTCCCGCGATATTTCTTCTGCGTGGCCAAACCGCCTCGAATGTGGCGCTCGGCTTTGTTTTGCTCCAGTACCGTTTTGGCTTGCTGATACAGGGCAGGATTCACCCTGCGCAGTCGCTCGGCAATGTCCTTATGTACCGTGGATTTGCTCACGCCGAAGGCCGCTGCTGCGGCACGAACGGTAGCTTGGTTTTCGATGATGTACACAGCCAAATCGCAGGCCCGTTGTTCCATGTTCTCCGTCAAAGCATAACCCCCTTAGCTGTGCGTCCGAAACAGCTTATGCGGCAGAAGGGCGGATTATACAAAATAGAGAACAGTTTTGCCGCGGATGTGATACGCACACTGCGGTGTGTTGCTTTGCACTGTTACAGTGTAAATGCTTGTTGAATATGAGCAGAATATGCAGTTGTTGTTGACATGTTTAGTGCAATATGATAATATGAACGACAGAAGATCCTTGAGTATCTACAAATGGAGCGAGGAGGAAAATCATGAAGGTTCTTGTCCTGAATCCGGGGGCTACTTCTACAAAAATTGCGGTTTTTGAGGAAGAAAGGGAGCTGTTCAAGGAAAACATTCCCCATTCTGTGGAAGCCCTGATGCCTTTCTCTCATGTGATCGAACAGGGAGATTACCGTAAAGCTTTGATTTTGCAGAGCTTGCAGAAGGCGGGCTTTGCTCTGACAGACTTTGACGCAGTCTGCGGCCGTGGCGGTCTGCTCAAGCACATTCCGTCAGGCACTTATGCCGTAACGGATGCTGTTTTGAACGATGTGCGGAATCCGCCCTATGGAGAGCACGCCTCGAATCTTGGGGTGCTTTTGGCCAAGGAGCTGGGAGATGCGGCGGGGATTCCTGCTTTTTTTGTAGACCCTGTTTCTGTGGATGAGCTCGCTCCTGTAGCCCGTGTCAGCGGCTATCAGGGTATGGAGCGGCAGAGCTTCTTCCATGCCCTGAATCAGAAGGCTGTTGCCCGCAGAGCGGCAAATATGCTGGGAAAAGCGTATGAGGACTGCCGCCTGATCGTGGTACATTTGGGAGGCGGTGTTTCCGTTGCCGCCCATCGCAATGGTTTGGCGGTGGATGTGTACAATGTGAAGGATGAGGGCGCTTTCGGCATGGACAGAGGCGGCAGCCTTCCTGTTAATGCGGTCATCAATCTGTGTTATTCGGGTTTGAGCAAGCAGGAGGTAAAACAGCGGCTTGGCTCTCAGGCAGGTGCCTGTTCTTATGTGGGCTTGAAGGATTTTCGGGAGCTGGAACGGCGGGCCTTTGAGGAAGCAGATGAAACCTGTCGTCAGGTCTTTGATGCCATGGCCTATCAGCTTGCCAAGGATATTGGTGCTATGGCGGCTGTGCTGCATTTCCGTGTGGATGCGGTAGTTTATACCGGCGGCATGGCTCATTCTCAGCGTTTGACACAGACTATTACGGACTATATCGGGG
>JAZOAV010000224.1:0-3991 GCA_045595645.1 Faecousia sp. | reverse complement strand
ATAGCCATACCGCTGCCTGCGCCTGCGGTTACACAACGACGACAGCCCACAGCTTTGTGGAGGGAATCTGCGCCTGTGGTGAGAAGGAAAGCAAGGAGCCCGTGGAGGATGTATCCCTGAAGCTGAACCATAGTCTGAATTTGGCAAGTGACATTTCTGTGAATTTGGTGATTTCCAAGGCGGCTTTGACGGGCTTCGACATGGAAACTGTTTATGTGGAAAGCATCGTTGATCGCTACACGGGCAACGAAAAAATGGGCACCAAGACCCTTCGTATTGAGCCTGTCGAGAATGGAAATTATTACTATTTCACCGTGACGGACCTGACAGCAATCCACATGAACGACCGCATCCGTTCCGTGCTTCACGGCACGAAGGACGGTCAGGCTTACTATTCTCCCGTGGACGACTACGCCGTTGCGGATTATGCCTATGCGGTACTCAATATGAGCGGTGCGGCGGAAGCTATGAAAACTCTGTGCGCTGACCTGCTGCGCTACGGCGCAGAAGCCCAAAGCTTCAAGGGCTATCGCACAGATGCTTTGGTGGATGCCAATATGACTGACTTGCACAGAAGCTATCTCAGCGATACCAGCACTCTCAGCTTTACGGCAACAGACAGCTTCATGGGCGATTTGAATAGCCCCGTCCTTTCCTGGGTGGGAAAGACCTTAGACCTGGGCTCCAAGGTTGGGATGAAGTTTGTGTTCAGTGCCAAGAACTACAGCGGAGATATTGCAGATCTGTCTATGAAGGTTTCATACAAGGGAACAAACGGCGAAATCAAGACCGTTACCCTGACAGAGACAGAGGTCTACAATGCCGACAACAGCTATTATAGCTTCACCTTCTACGGTCTCTTGGCCTCCGAGCTGCGCACTGTGGTAGATGTGGCAGTTTATGAGGGCGAAACCCAGCTCACCGAAACCCTCCGCTACAGCGCAGAAAGCTACGCCTCCAAGAACACAAGCGGCGCATTAGCCGAACTTTGTAAGGCCCTGTTCGCCTATTCCGATAGCGCAAAGGCATATTTTACCAAATGATTTGAACGGGACGGCCATGCGCCGTCCCGTTTGGTATGCACCCCGTAATGATCCGTAGGGGCGTTCTGTGAACGCCCGCAGGCGAACGCAGTTCGCCCCTACGCAGACAGGACGGAAGATAGGGCATTGGCCCCTACGAGGAAGAACGCACTGTCAATGTATTACAGTGACGGTTTGTTTTGCATGGATTACGATAAGGGGATAGTTCTTGACAATAATGTGATAAATTGTATAATGATATTATGATTCTTCCTGCTTTACAGAAGGACGGGAAGGCAAATAAATTTGAAAGGTTGTGTATGAAGTGTTAAAGAGAATGACGGGTATTTTGCTTTTAGCGGCAATACTGGTGTCCTTGCTCCCAATGGTGCGTTTGGAGGCGCAGGGGGCGAGCTACACCACGGCAGATTGGAATGCCCTGCGGAACAATTATAAGGTGTCTATTTGCGGTGACGACACCGTAGACTGGACAGATCCGGAAATTCAGAAGATCGTCGGTGTGACCAACAGCTCCGGCGTTACCACCTCCGGTATCAGCTATAACGGCGGGAAATACTGGCTGGATCTGGAGAAGAATCGCTCCAATTCCGGCAGAGTTTTCGGCAATACCAATATTACCATTACCATATCCAGCGATACCATGCGCAAGCAGTTTGTGTACCTTATGTATATGGCCAAGGCATACGGCACCAGAGGAACGGTCTATACCTATAAGGACAGTGCCGGCAATTTGATCAGCCAGCCCTTGTATCAGAATCAGGAGCTCAGAGATGCCATTTTCTATGGTCTGCAGAAGGGCTCCGACGCCTTCTTCAACTACGACAAGTGGTATGCACAGAAGACCAGCAGCACCGCCAGCACCAACTACAGCTGGTGGAATTGGGCCTTTGGTGCTCCTGTTGAGATCCTGCAGACTCTTTTGGTCATGTATCCCTACAAAACCACTGCAGAGAAGAATACTGCCAATGAGATCATCGCAACCTGCCGCACTCTGATCGATACCATCAGACCGAATAATGACGGCAAGACAGATGAGACCACCCTGAGCAATCGCCGTACCCGTCTGCGGATCTGCGGTATGATCTCTGCCCTGAAGCAGGATACTGCACTGATCGAGCAAACACGGACGAATCTATTGAATTTCCTTGAGAAAAATGACGGCGGCAATGGCGTACAGGCAGATTATTCCTATGTGGCACACAACGACTTTGCCTACGAAGGCTGCTACGGTGTGCAAGCCCTTGCAGAACGGATCATCGGCAGCTATTATGTTATGTCAGGCACGGCATTTGAGCTCAGTGCCTCCAATAAGCATAACCAGGTAGATTGGATTCTGAGGACCTTTATGCCTGCTATGCACAACGGCACTATGATGATGCAGAGCAACGGCAGATTTCCTGCTGTGGGACTGAGCTATGGTCGCAGTGCCATTACTGCAGCTTTGCAGCTTCTGGGCTGCTTTGAGCCCGAGGACGATCTGCAGCTTATTCAGTTCGTTCGCAGTGCTGTGGTGAGGGATACAGAGGAAGAAACGAAAAAGCTGTATTCCGCATTGGCAGTGAAACTGGGAAATGTAATGCTGGTTCAGCGGCTGAAGGAATGTGTATTTCTCCACAATATGCCTGAGGATCAAGGAACCTATGCTCAAATGCGATATCGCAATGATCGAGCAGTTCAGCATACGGCAAACTATACCGTAGGCCTTGCTATGAGCTCCCGTCGGATTGCCACTCATGAGAGCATCAATGGTGCCAACCGCTACGGTTGGTATATTGGTGACGGTGCTCTGTATGTGTACAATGATAAGACGGATATTACTTATGACCAATACGGAACGAACTTTAACTGCTATGCCAATATGTACCGGATCCCCGGAACAACAGAGGAAAACTCTGTCTCGCGGAAACCGGTGAGTCAGAAGAAGGCTTATTTTCCGGGCATGACCTATACCGCTTCCGGCTGGACGCAGGATAAGAACAAGGACGGCGTGGATGCGGGTGCCTTTGTAGGCGGCGTGGAGCTGGAGGGACAGTTTATTGCCGCCGCCATGGACTTTGAGGCCTATAGCTGGAGTTCCGCTGAGTCAGCGGTAGAAAAGAGTCAGATCAAGAGTCCTGTGGAACGGAATAACCTAAAGCAGGTTATGACTTCTGATTTGACTGCCAAGAAATCCTACTTTATGTTTGATGATGAGATCGTTTGCGTGGGAAGCGACATTGATTTCAGCACTCGGAACCATTATGTCTATACTTATGTGGATAACCGTGAGCTTACGGAAACCACCACAGTGAATGGGGTCACAACCTACGGCACGGAGGATATTATTGTGGACGGTGTGACATTGGAAAAAGTCAATTCCTTCTCCACCAAGAAGTACACCGATCCGGGCTGGGTCTATGCCGGAAACTTTGGCGGCTATGTCTTCCCCAAGGGAGGAAATGTGACCCTCAAGAAGGCCTATCGGGAATCCTCTGCAGACGGGGATGATACCAACGACAGCTTCAATGATTACACTTTGGGTGCAACTGCACCCAACGGAAAGCACAGCTTCCTGGAAATCTGGGTAGACCATGGCGTCAAGCCTGTGGATGGCAGCTATAGCTATGTCATGCTCCCGGGAAAAACTGCCCAAGAGACAGAGGGCTACAGCCTGAGACCTGATATTACCGTTGCCAAGAACACCACCTCCCTCCATGTAGTGAAGGAGAATACCTTGGGCATTACCGCCATGGTCTTCTGGAAGGCGGGTACTTACGGCGATATCACCGTAGATAAGCCCATGATCGTCATGGTGCAGGAAAAGGACGGTATGTATACCATTGCAGCCTCCGATCCTACCCAAGAGCTGACCTCCGGCACCATTACCATTAACCGTGCCCTTCATGGCTGGGACATCAACAGCCGTATGACGGTTTCCGGCACCTCTAAGATTACCGTTAAGGTGAATT
>JAZOAV010000223.1:0-2987 GCA_045595645.1 Faecousia sp. | reverse complement strand
AGCAGGCAATGCAGAAGCCCATGTTGGCAGGGTTGCCGTGAGCAGTGAGAACCACGGCGGCGGCACCGACGATCAGGCCGCAGAGCATGACCAGCCAGTTGCGTTTCAGGAAGTTTTTCATGTAGTTACCTCTCTTTCGTTGTACTAATCAAAGTATAACGATTTTCTGACAAAAAGTCAAGAGGGAGCTTGGAAAATCGGCAATTCCGGAGCTGCAAAGGTAAAGAGAATCAGGCTTGCGCCGTAGAGAATGACCACCATGAGCAGCCAGCCGCCGATTTTCTCAGGCATTTTTCTGCGGTACAGGTACCATGCCAGCCAAAAGCCTGCGAACATGGTCACAAAATACAGGGCAATATCCACCACAAGACCCTCCACGCCTAAGGATCGCAGCAGGTAATAGGCCGTCAGCAAAAAAGCAGGTGCCGCCAGCAGTGCCGCAAAAAAGGCACTCCACAAGCGAGGCTTGTTCTTGCTGCGCCGAGCCAAAACCGCTGCCCCGCAGAGCATGGGCCAAAACAGCAGCTTCAAATGCTCCCACACGCTTTCGTTGATGGACGAAAACAGAGCCGTCAAGGGGCTGGGCAGCAAATCGTAGAGAAAATGCAGAGCTGCACCCGCCAAGCTCGCCACCAGAGCCGTTAAAATCCACATAATGATCCCTCCTCGCGACAGTTTATGGTCGTCCCAAGAGAAAAATACCTGTAATGAGCGCATGGCCGCCGTCCATCCAATTTATTATTTATTCTTTATTCTCTATTCTTTATTCTTTTTTGCAGGCACAATCGACCTTGTACCATGACGGTTGTGCGTACCGTCTGCCGTTACGCTTTGTCCCCCTTAAAAGGGGGAATCAAAGGGGGTTGCCTGTGTAGGCACTATCGAATTTCTTAATGCACTTTATTCTTAAAACCAAGCGATTTCATCTTTCCTACGATAAAGAATAAAGAATGAATAAGAAAGAATAAAGAATAAAGAAGCCCCGCCAAAAAAAGGGGGGCTTGGTGCGGCGCAGGGCTGTGAAGCCATTAAAAGTGTCTACTTTTAATGGAATCATAGTATTACTTTTGACGGAAGCTGAAAATCAGCACTTTTTTGAGCCATTGTCGGCGGTCGGTGGGCAGGGCATCGGTCAGGATATAGAGGGACAGAAGCAGAGGCAGGAAGCCGCCCACCGCCCAGGAGGAAGGAACTGCGTGACAGTAGCACAGGCAGAGCGTCAGACAAAGCAGGGGCTTGCCCCAAGCATCCCAAGAGAAACGGTGTCTTGTCACTTTTAACAATCGCCGTAAGCTCAGTGCCAAATTGATGGCGTGGGTGAACACAAAGCACAGCACATAGCCGTCAATGCCCCAGCGAGGGAGCAAAATTGGCAGTAAAATCACATCCAGCACGGAGCTGAGGGTGTTGTAGCGCACGCAGGGAAGCTGCTCTGCCAAGCCCTTGAGCATTCCGTCTGTCAGGGCATCCAAATAAAGCATGAGAACCATAGGCGCAAAAATCCGCAATAATCGACCTGCCTCTGCACTGTGATAGAGCCATTGCCCTAAATAGGGAGCCGCCACATACAAAAGCCCCGCCACGGTTGCAGCAAACAAGAGGCACAGCCGCAGGCATTTGTCCGTCAGATCTCGAATACGGCGCATCCGTCCCATTGCCTTGGCGCGGGACAGCTCCGGCACCAGCAGATCCGACAGAGAATACAGCACCGAAGCGGGGAACATGAGTACGGGAAAGACCAAAGCCTGAATGGTGCCGTAGGCGGCCATGGCACTTTCGCCGGAGCCGCTGTAGCGGGTCAGACCGTAGGGAATGAGAAGCTGCTCGGCGGTGTTCAGACCGGAGCGGAGATAATCGTTGAGAGCCAAGGGCACACAGAGCTTCAACAGCCGTTTTCCCATAGATAAACGACCGTCCTCCCGAATCCCGCGCATATCCCGCCTGTAAACCCGATAGAGCAAAACACAGTCAAAGGCCGCACCCAGGGAGCTGCCCAAGGTGATGGAGCAGCAGGCTTTTTGTAGGTCGCGCCCTGCCCAAAAGCGCAAGAGCAGCATGGTGAAAACCACGGACAGAAGGCGTTCCGCGATTTCAATGCCCACGATTTGGCGAATACGGGAACAGGCGGTGAAATAGCCCGTGAGAATACCGCACAGACAGGAAAAGGGCAGCAAAAGCCCCATCCAACGCAGGGAAAGCGTCGCCCGCTCGTCTCCCAGCCAGTGTAAAGCGATGGATTCGGCGGCAAAAAAGAGCCCCGTTCCCACTACGCTGCTGAGAACCAGCCCGTAGCGCAGGCAGACGGACATGGCGGTTTTGACTCCACGCAGACGGCGGTGACCGAATTCTTCGGAAGACAGCACCATGGCTGACACCCGCACCCCCGAGGCCCCCACCAATGCGGCAAAGAGCCCCACCGTGGAAATGAGCTGTAACAGACCCAACCCCGCCGCACCGATTTGCCCCTTGAGATAGGCGTTAAAAAATATGGAAATCAGCCGCAGCAGTAAATTGGATGCGGTGAGCAGCAATGCTCCCCCTAAAATCGTGCTTTTTCCACCCATGCCATCCCCTCCCGTAACAGTATAGCAGCTTAGGGACAAAGCATGACAAGCATTTGCGAAAGGGACGGGTTTCCCAGCCCCCTCAAATTATTCACCATTCATTATTCACTAAGGGACTGTAAAATAACGCATAAATATTCCGTGCTGATTTATATGACAGCCTCACGGCGGGGGCTTGCTCCCGCCGTCTCTTTGGATGTATATACAATTTATTTTACAGCCCCTTAAAGAAACTCGGTATCATTCCACAGAATATTCCTCAAAATATGCAATAGGGAACGGCACACAGGCCGTTCCCTACAGTTAGAATTTAATAAATATTCATTTTCGGGACTGTTTCATTCATTTTTTGACACAGCCCCTTTTAATTAGTACATTCCGCCCATACCGCCTGCGGCAGCAGCGGCTGCTGCATCAGCAGCG
>JAZOAV010000222.1:0-4731 GCA_045595645.1 Faecousia sp. | reverse complement strand
GCCGAAACCTACGCATCCAAAACAGCCGGCACTGCATTGGAATCCCTCACCCGCGCCCTGTTCGCCTACTCCGACAGCGCAAAGGCGTATTTCACCAAATAACGCGGACTCCCTGCCGTAAAACTCGTAGGGGACGATGCCTACATCGTCCCGAACCGCGAAGCGGCAGACGGTACGCACAACCCAATTTGCACAAATTTGGTAGTTCCTACAAGCGGGACGATGTGGGCATCGTCCCCTACGGAACAGACGGAAGATCGATGGAATCCGGGCGTTCTTTGAACACCCGCGGGCGCGCAGTTCGCCCCTACGAAATCGGAACGAAATGTGGATGAAAATCGTAGGGGCGATTCACGAATCGCCCCCCTATGATACTAAGTTCCTTTAAAAGGTAGACATTCGCAAATGGCTACTTTTTATAGCCCGTCAGGGCGTAGAAACTCGTATGAGACGCTTTTTGTTCCTTTCGGCACAAAAAGATTCCATTAAAAGTTGTCTGCTTTGAATGGAATAATAGTATGAAATGTTTCGGATTTGCCAAAAATGAAAGAAGAAAACGAAACTTTTGAGCCGCGCGGGAGGTTCGAGAACCTCCCCTACAATGATTTTTTGACAGTCTGCCTTTTGAAGAAACGCAGTATCAAATTTTTTTATCAGGAAACAGTATTCTCGACTGCTTTCGCACGAAGGATGGCGTATGATGGGTGCGGGAGGGATACATATGAAATTACGCATGGGCAGTGCTTGCCTGCTCTTTTTCATTGCGCTGTCGGTGACGGTGGGAGCCTTGGCGGCGGTGCCGGAGGAACCGACGGTGCAGAGCCATGTGGAGCTGCAAACACGGGGAACGCAAAGCCTTGCTCTTTACGATGTGGAGGGAAGGCTTTTGGAGGAAATCACTGTGGACGAGAATGGCTTGGGACACACGGGGCCATTGATGCAGGGAGAATACTTTGTCGTCTGCAAGGAGGGGCTTGTGCACTTTTCTTTGGATGGCAAGGGGAAGCTTTCCCTGATTCGTGGCCCGGTAATGGTGGAGGGGCAATGTCTGAGTTATGGAGAACGGAATCTGACAACGCTCTATATTACAGGCAAAGCACTGGGCGAATGGGAGGATTTTATGCTCATCGGCTCCGATTATCGCCGCCGACAGGTCTTGCGCTGTGAAGCGGGACAAGCCTTGGAATGTCAGTTTTCCGGCCTGCTCCCCGGGGAATACCGCTTGGAGCGGAACGGAAGTCTCGTCTGCCGTATTACTGTAGAGGCAGGACAGGTTCGCCAGTGCGTTCGTCTGTCCGCACAATGAAATGCCGCCCTGCCGACTCGGCAGGGCGGTTCGTTTATTCTTGCAGAAAAAGGAGGAAGAAGCACAGGGCCAGCAGGTCGGCGCAGCCGCCTGGGGAGAGATTTTGGGAAACGAAGCGATCGTTCCACTTGCGGAGCGTTTCAAAATCGGGGTAGGGGGTTTCTTCCAACAGTTTGCGCAGTTCTTTTTGCACCTGTTCCAAGGTGGCGGGGTCACTGCGGGAAATAAAGCTGGTATCTTCTGTGTCACGAAGCAGATGCAAAAGCGTTGCCGCTCCTGCTCGATGTTCACCGTATTGCAAGCCCCGTTTTAATATGGGAAGCCCTGTGTGCAGTACGGTAGGGAAGCCGGCTTCGGCTTGTCCCCGCACGCCGGTGAAACCGTATTTGGCATAGAGCTGCTCGCCGTGACTTGTGGCGGTTTCCTCCGTCACCGAGGCGAAATCTTGTTGGCAAATGCCTTTGACCAAGGTGGCACATTCGTCCAGAATCGCCTTTGGCTCCCGATGCTCCGCGGATCCGGCGGCGGCACAGGCCAAACCAAGGGAGAAAATGGCACCCTTGTGGGTGTTGGTGCCTCTTGTGGACCGCAACATATCTGACTCGGCTTGCCGTCCGATAAATCGCAGACGGGACAGACGGTCGGTGTCCTTTTCCATACCGATGCGGGCGCATTGGTAGAAATAGGGATGCAATACGGAAGCGGATCTCAGGAAAAGAAACAAGTCCATATCTCCGTGACTGCCGGTGTTTTCGCAGTCAACAAGCCCCGGTTTGGGGGTGACGCAGACCTCAAAGAGCAGGCTGCGCACCGCTGCCGAGGCGATTTTTTTCGCTTTTTCCTCTTGCACTGCTTCGGTTAAAATCGCATTGGTTCTTTCTATAATCGCCTCTAAGCCGTGGTTGCGGTTGCGGGCGCAGATGCGGGCATCCTGCTCGCACAGCAGACAGCGGCGCGGCTGTTCCCGTTCTATTTTTTTGCCCGATTCGTCTAATACATCCAAATCAAAGAGCCGCCCCAAGGCACTGCTTTCCTCGATTTGAATGCACAAACGCTTTAAATCTGCGGCGGGGGCATCTGCCACGAAGAAGCCCACACAGCCCGTGGGCAAGAAGCGCGGCTCATTGTGGAGAATGCGCGGGAGCTGTACTACGAGGCTTTTGATGCCCATCATAAAACATTCGTCGATCAGGGGATTTCGTTTTTCCGCCCCTGCAATATTCATGGTGAAGCAAATCAGGGGCTTGCGGTACTGTGCCAACAGCTCCTTTTGCCGCTGTACCCGCCACTCCCGCGCTTCCAACAGGGCCCGCATTATTCCCAACCGGGCCGCTGATGCTTATCCATCAGACTGCGCAACAGGTCAATAGAGTGCTCGCCTACACAGCCCACCATCACATAGCGGCGGCGATAAGGGTCGTAGATGAAGTTTCGCAGCAGATTGAAGCCTTCGATTTGAGAGGTATTTGCCACATGGACACGGGGGCCGGTGCAGGGGTGGAGCTTGCCGCCGATGGTAACATGATTCTCATCCACATAGCCCACGGGCAGGGCTTGGGCAATCATGTCTTTCACCTTGGCTTCCAGCTCGGTGATGCTGAAATCGGGGCGCTTGTCGTAGAAGTAGATGCAGAAGCCGTGCTTCACATCGTCGTGACCGCAGCGTTCCAAATCCTCTTTATTCATGCACATTTCGCACAAATCCTCTGCTGTGTGTGCCATGTGGCGGTACCGCAGAGACTTGTACACCACATCCCGAATTTCCTCGGGGGCGGGGCCAAAGAGAGAGGGACGGCTGATGAGCACCTGTTCGCCTACGCCGATCAGAATGTTGGCATTGGCACCCAAAATGGGATAGACCAAATCAAAGTGCTCCACAATGACCCGACGACCCAGCTTCAAAGCTTCCTTGATGGCATCCGCCAGCTCCATCATTTGCGTAAAGCCGTTTTCAAAGCGAATATCCAAATGGTAGGTATGGGGAGCGTAGAAGGCATGGTCTTCTCCCACGGAGAGAATGGGCAGGGGACGAATGTAAACACCGTTGTCGTCGTTGGTCAGCTCCAAACCGGGGAACATACCCCGAATCAGGGCACTTTTGCCGGAGCCTGCATCACCGATGATGCCGATCAGCTTGTCCGTGGGGGAGAGATATTGTTGGGCGATGCGCATACCCAGCTCTTGCATACGAATGTGCCCACGGGGGGCATAGTAGCTGCTGAGAATGTGGTTTCTTTGGTAGCGTTCCATAAAAATACCTCCAATTTAGTGTGAGTCAGGGCAGAAGCCCATGGGTTTTCAGATATTGATAGCTGCTTTCCGGCAGC
Organism: Faecousia sp.; assembly: GCA_045595645.1. GTDB lineage: Bacteria > Bacillota > Clostridia > Oscillospirales > Oscillospiraceae > JAZOXB01. The sequence goes on along the minus strand of JAZOAV010000222.1, from coordinate 1,098 downwards.
AGTGCTTGACAATGGGACAGGTCAGCTCGCACGGCACTGGCACTGACGGCCTTACCCTCTTGCTCCAAACGGGGAATTTCCCGCAGGGGAATGGTCAGATGGGCCTTGAGTGCCTCGTTATAGAGAGCGGTCAGGGGTGAAAAGGGTTCTGTCCCCACATAACGGTGGGTAATGTGGAAATGGGGAATAAAGTATTGCTCAAAAACGGCGATATCCAATAGGCAACGAGCCTCCTGCGCCTTGTCCCGATCTTTCAGAAAATAGGTGGGGAAGGTGGCGGCAGAGAGGAGATAGGGGCCGGTGGGAAGTACCGTCACATTGGGCAGATGCGCCGTGCCCAAACGAGCCATTTCCAAACGGTGGTTGGCAGAAAATTCGCTTTTGTCCTCGGACAGAAGAAATACATACACATGGTCGCATTCCTTGGCGGCTGTTTCGATGAGATAGCGGTGTCCCAAGGTGAAGGGGTTGCAGTTCATCACTGCCGCGCCGATTCGTGCTCCTTCGATAGGAGCAGGAAGCTGTGTCAAAAATTCTCCGATTCCATTCTTACGGCTTTCCATGAGAAGCACCTCTCCTGCCTGCACCACAGGGTAGAAAAACAGGGGGGAAAAGAGGAAACGGTTACGGGGCTTGGTATAGAGAAACAGATGGCGGTGGCCTTCGGCAAAGGCATCCTGTCGCAGAGCCGTGAGGATTTGTGCCGTCAAATCTTCTCCCTGACGGGCAGAATCTACGGCGATGCACTTGAGCAGATTGCCCTCTCTTGCGCCCGTGGCCAAAAGCTGTTCCCCTTCCCAAAGGAGGGCAACACGGCAACCTGCGGTTTCATCGGCCAAACCCGCTTGCGCTAAAAGAGCGGAATGGGCTTCCTTTTTATTGCCTCGGAGAGAGGACACAAGTTCCATGTCCATAACACTTCACCTCTTTCCTTTATTATACATGAAATGCCTAAACTTGCAAGGAAAAAGATTGCAATTTTCACCGTGAAGGTGTACAATAATACTGTTTCCTGATAAAATGGTTTCATAACCATTTTATTGCAGGATGAATATCCTGCACCGCCTATGGCGGTAGGAACAGTATTACACGGCATTT
>JAZOAV010000221.1:0-3185 GCA_045595645.1 Faecousia sp. | reverse complement strand
TGTAGACAGCTTTAACCCACAGGACAATGACTTCACTCCCTTCCTCAACATTATGAATGAGTTTTATGCCAAGGACATGAGTAAGAAGATACAGTCTATCTTCGATGCCAGGATGCGAGATGGGCTTCGTTGCAGTGCTTCGGTTCCCTACGGATATACCTTGTCCAAGGAAGATCGGCAAACGCTCCTTGTTGAGCCGGAAGCGGCAAAGGTTGTAGTTCGTATTTTTGAAATGATGGCAAAGGGAGAAAGCACGGGAGAGATTGCAAGAACACTTTCTTCAGAAGGTATCCTCACGCCCTCTGCCTATGCAAAGAAATATCATCCCGACGAGTGCAGACAGCATGTAGAGGATGGGTACTGCAAGTGGAACAGAACAACGATCCTTGAAATTCTCAAACGGAAGGAGTATCTTGGGCATACCATTCTCAAAAAGTCTGTCAGTGTAAACTTTAAGACCGACACAAGAAGAGACACCGACGAGAGTGAACAGTATTTCTTTGCAAACACCCATGAGCCAATTGTTTCTCAGGAACTATGGGACAAGGCACAGCGAAATATCAAGATCGTTACCAGACGATCCGGGAACGAGGAAATCAAAAAGAACACTGTTTTCAACGGGATTCTCTTCTGCTCTGACTGTGGCAAAAGGCTTGCTATTAACATCCAAAGGGAAGGTAAAAATCCTGTGATCACATATCGTTGCCCCGGTTATACAGGTGCAGACGGTCCGTGTACATCACATCATGTAAATGAAAACGATCTGTATGCTGTGATGTTGGAGTATCTCCAAATCATTTCAAAGCGGATCATTGCTGATGAGGCAACCTTTGTAAAAGAACTTCAGAAGAAGTGGTACGAAAAGCAGTCGGATTTACCAAGGCAGTCCTTGGATGAATTGAAAGCAGCGAAGCAACGGTACAGCGAATTAGATAGGTTGATTTGTGGGCTGTATGAAAGCTATGCAGGGGGCTTACTGCCGGAACGGCAGTACAGATCTCTGGTAAGCAAATATGACACAGAACAGCAAGCTTTAGAAAAGAAGATTGCAGACCTTTCTGCGGAAGCGGAACGGTATCAGGCACCGAGGATCAACCCTAAACGCTTTGTAGAGCTAATCAAAAAGTATAAGTATCCTGTAGCACTTACCCGTGAAATGGTTCGTGAAATTGTAGATAAAATCGTGATTCATCAAGCAGAAGGACAAAAGCCAAACCGCACCTTACAGATTGACATCTATTTCAATTTTATCGGTCGGTATGATCTGGAATTAACCGAAACAGAGCTTGCAGAAAAGCAAGCGGAACAGGATGCTCTCGCAAGACGGAAAAATGAGCATTTAGCGGAACAGGCGAAAGCCTATCGAGAAAAAAAGGTGCAAGCCAACAGGGAGAAGAGAATGGCTGAGAATGACGGCCATTTGTATCCTCAGAAGGTCTGTCCGGTTTGCGGAAAATCCTTTTGGCCAAACATGGCTCACCGCAAGTACTGTTCTGCAGAATGCTTCGGTCAGGACAAGAGCAAATACTATGCTGCAGAGAATGAAAAACGCAAGCAGAAACGATTGGAGGAAAGGACTTTGGTTCCCTGCAAAGTATGTGGAAAGCTGTTTCTGCCACCAAGAAAGCAGATTACCACTTGTTCAGACTTTTGTAAGCGACAAAACTATCTGCAAGGTAAAAAGGAATGGTATCAACGCTACAAGCAGAAGCACGGCTTGGTTGAGTATGCTGTGACTGAGCCACAGCCTCAAATAGAATAAGAACAGGAGGATAATTCTATGGAACGATTTATCACAGACGAGCGAACTGGTTTGGAGTACGAACTTGTGGGAGACTACTACCTTATCGCCGGAGAGGACGAGCCGAATGGAACACCCATCGGACCTTGGGGTCAGCGGCATCTGCAGTTTATCAAGAATCATCAGAAGAATGTATACCGAGAACTGCAGTTAAATGGCAAACTCTACAGTTATCTTGCTGAAATCGACACCCAAGCAACCACAATGTTTGACCGCCTCATGAAACAGCTTTCTAAAGCGGAGGGCGTGACCGAAACACTCAAAGCAGAAAATCAAGTGCTTTGGATTCAGACTATGAACAATCTGCGGAACACCGCTACGGAAATCGTTTTAAGAGAACTGATCTACTGTTAGGAGGCTTATATGAAAGTCAAGCTGGACAATTACGAGATAGACATACTGATAAATGGCTTGTTTCAGCAACGATATGATTACGATGCACAGACCAACAGTGACATAGATGACCTTCTCTTTCAGATAGTACAGAAGGTAAAACATAAGAAGCTCCGTCGCAGGCAGAAGTTCCGCTTTGAACCGCAGGAAACAAAACTGATCCGTATGTGCCTCATCCAGTGGCGAAACCAACAACTACAGGATCAAAAGCAAGGAGCCGCAGAGACCATTAATGAATTGATCATCCTATTTACCCATTAACAAGAAGGACTGTCGTTTTTACACGGCAGTCCTTCTTTGGTGCGTAGTAATCAAGAAGTTAAAAAGTCTCGTGAGTAGTGGAAGCAGCTAATATAAATGAGAGTAGCGAAAGAGAAATGATATCATATTAAACTAAATAAATTATAGGAAGTTTTGCTTAGAAACTCGAGAGTTTTCAGAAATCAGCGACAGGGATTTCTTCTTGCCGATGTTTTCTTATATACTTCGTATATTTTGTTCGATCTGCCGTATAACCTCAATATATACTGCATCACTCTGTCCCGTAGGATCGGGCAAGCCCCAATTATCATCAAAGGCTCTGCCGATGAAGGGACAGCCGACATCACACCCCATAGAGATAGCAATATCGGGTGTGGGGATTTTATCGATGGTCTTGCTATACTGTGTCAGCTCCATATCAATATCCTAGAGCTGCTTCATAAGCCTGACGGCATCTTGGTTAATCTGCGGTTTTGTTTCTGTTCCTGCCGAGTAAAAGTCGTATTTATCTCCGGCAAGGTGTTTGCCAAGAGCTTCGGCAATCTGACTACGGCAGGAATTGTGTACGCAGATAAAGGCTACTTTCTTTTTCATATCAATAACCCAATTTGCGCAGGAGTGCTTCTACATCTGCCGCCTTTAAGACTTTGCCCATTGACACAACACTTTCGTTGACAACAAGGGCAGGAACACTCATAACGCCGTATTCCATCACCTTTGCCATATCGGT